>JAURWH010000014.1 GCA_030655055.1 bacterium | reverse complement strand
TGTCGCCGGTATCAAAAAGCAACCCGTTCTTGTTGTTTTCAATTATCTCCAAAGTGCCGCCGGAGGCCGTGGCCACCACCGGTATGCCAAGCATCATGGCCTCCACCGTCACCCGGCCAAAAGGTTCCTTTTTTGACGGAACCACCAGCAGGTCAAAACAAGCCATTAATTCGGTGGCATCCTTACGCCAGCCGAAGAACAAAACCTTATCCGAAACCTCCAGTTTTGCAGCATACTCTTCAAGCTGCTTCCGGTATTTTTCCTCCCCTGGCATGGTTCCACCCACGATCCATAAACTAGCTTTTGGGATTGATTTCAGTATAAACTTGAAACCTTTCAGTAACGTTTCTATATCTTTGTCGGGATGAAGCCGGCCCACAAAGCCTATCAACGGTTGTTTATCGGAAATTCCGTTATTTAATCGCAGTTTTTCTCTTTTTACCGAGGTAAGTTTTTCCGGAGATGGCACATGATTATAGACCACTACCACTTTTTCCCCGGGATCGGAACCATAAACCTTGGTTACCGACAATGAATTGACAATGACCATAGCGGCCAGCTGATAGGCTCTATGAACCAGTAGTTTTCCAAACAAACCAGCTGATAAAAAATCTCTGGTATGAAATATCATCGGGCACTTGGCCCGGCGGGCGGCCGTCCCTCCCATCAGGGCGGATTTGAGCGAATTGGCGTGCACCAGATCGATCTGATTGGCCCGGATCACCTGTTCCATCTCTTTTATCCCGGTTATTAATCTCCACAGACCCTTCAGCCAGACCCCCGGATCATAACTACGGCGAACCTGTCCAAAGTCAAAGGGAACCGTCTTGTGCCCGTTCTCCCGGGCGCAATTTAAAAGCTCGCCTTCCGGAACCAGCAAGGTGATTGAATATTTCCCCGTCTCCTTAAGTCCCTTCATCAGGGCCAGCATGCTTTTTTCCCCACCCCCCAGAAAGCCCATATGATTGATGAACAGGATATTCATCCCAATAACTCGCGTTCCCAGATGCTCCACAACATCAGGGCATATATTTGAAAAGAACGATCATGCTTATGGGTCAAATGCTGTTTTAAGTATTCTTCCGTCATAGCTGGGTCGATCCATTTTTCCCGGACCATTCGGCTGTCCATTATTGTCTGGCGTGCAAATTCACCCAGGGGACCCCGGAACCATCGGGCCAGGGGCAGGTCAAATCCCTGCTTGGGCCTTTTCAGTATCTCTGATGGCAGCAGATCCCCAGCTATTTCCCTCAGCAGATACTTTGAGGTACCATTTTTATAGCGAATGCTTCCGGATACCTGCCAGGCCAGGGTCAGCAGGTCATTGTCCAAGAATGGGACCCTGGCTTCCAGCGAATGGGCCATTGTTATCTTGTCCATTTTGATTAAAAGATCGTCTGGCAGCCAGTATGAAGTGTCTGCATACTGAAGCTGGTCTATCGGCTCCAGGTCGCTTATATCTTTGAATAATTCCTCCGGCTGGCGGGGATAAGGCCGGCTGGACATCAGATCATTCAATACCGGACCGGCCAGTGCCTGGCGCTCTTTTAAATTGAACAGCGCTATGTTCTCCAGGTAGGCCGTGGAGAGCTTGGGTTCCGTCAACAGCTTTAAACTTCGGTGACGGTAAAAGTTGAATCCCATTTTATCTATCAGCCGGGCCGGGCCGGTTCCCAGGCGGGATAATGGTTTCAGCCGGCTGCTTCGCTCCAGCGCCCACCAGTAACGGCGGTATCCTGCAAAGGTCTCATCGGCACCTTCTCCGGTCAAAACCACCTTGACCTGCCGGGCCGCCATCTGGGACAGAAAATATCCGGGAATGGCTGCCGGATCAGCTATCGGTTCCTCCAACGCTCTGGCTATATCGGCAACATGCTGTTGGACCTCGGCAGAGCTGATCTGCACCTGATAATTATCCAGTCCCCAGTGATCTGCCACCTGTTTGGCATAGGGCAATTCGTCAAACAAGGGGTCCCCCTCAAAGCCGGCGGTGAATGTCTTTGGCCTGGCTCCCAGTTTGACCATTGCTCCCACCACGATGGAAGAATCTATCCCCCCGGACAAAAAGGCGGCCACCGGCACATCGCTCATCAAATGGGAGCCGATTGATTTCATGAGTTGTTTGGACAGCAGTTCCCTGGCTTCTGCTTCCGGCAACCGGGGCAGCCGGGCCGGGATGCTCCAGTATCTTTTTATTGAAATGCCCTTGGCACCGGACAACAGAAAATGGCCCGGTTCCAGCTTTTTTACGCCGTTGATGGCAGTGTCCGGCGCCGGCACATATCGCAAAGCCAGGAAATCGCTGAAGGCCGAAAGGGAGAGTTCTTTTTTGATCGAAGGGTCTGTCAGAACCGATACCAGCGAAGAACCGAATATCAGGCGTTTCCCATCATCATGGTAATACAACGGCTTTATGCCGGTGCGGTCTCGAGCCAGCATCAGCCGGCGTTTGGCGGTATCCCACAGGGCAAAGGCAAACATGCCTTCCAGTTTAGCTAGTAGCTCCGGTCCGTGGTCCTGATAGAGGTGCAGCACCGATTCAGCATCGCTGGCGGTCTTGAATTTATGGCCCCGGCTTAAGAGTTCTTTTTTCAGCTGCGGGTAATTATAGATTTCCCCGTTCAAGACCAGCCACAAGGAACCGGTCTCATCACTTAACGGCTGGTGGCCGCCGGAAAGATCCACGATGGAAAGCCTGCGAAAGCCCAGGCCCAGGCCTCCCTGGATATGGGTGCCCTCGTCATCCGGTCCGCGCGACAGCATGGCCTGCATCATGGCCCGAATCAGGACCGGATCAACCGGACGGTCTGGCTCCAAGTAATTATATATGCCGCAAATTCCGCACATCAGTTGCTATCAATTATTTTACGATAAACCATAAGTGTTTCCTCGGCCGTTCTTTTCCAGGTAAACGCCTTTGCCCTTAAAAGGCCTTTGGTTATAAGATCCTGTCTGAGAGTGCTGTCGTTTAAAACCTTTTCCACGCCCCGGGCTATGTCCTTTGGATCATCTGGATCAACGTAGAATGCTGCCTCGCCGGCCACTTCGGGGATCGAGCCCCGGCGTGAAGCTACCACCGGGATTCCACTAGCCATGGCCTCCAGCAAGGGCATTCCAAACCCTTCGTAAAGGGAAGGCATTAAAAGAACCGAGGCTTGGCGATATACTTTAGGCAATTCTTTTCTATCCACAAATCCCAAATACCGGATCTGGGCAGCAAGCCCTTCGCTCTCAATAAATCCCAGTTGTTCCTTAGTGTAGGGTTTTCCTACCTTGAGCAGCTTGATTTGTCCTCCCCCTCTCTTGAACAGCAACGAAAATGAACGCAGAATGTTCATTGTGTTCTTATAAGGTTCGGCTGTTGCCCCCACCTGAAGGATGTATTTAGTTTTATCCGATTCTTTGTGGTCCTGGCCAGGTTTGGTGGGGCAAAAGATTTCATCCACTCCCAGAGGCACCACGGTAATGTTTTTATCTGCCAACTTCAAGATATCGATCAGGGCATTTTTAGTGGCTCCCGAATCGGCTAATATATGCCGGGCTTTATTCAGACAAGAAACGCTGTGTCTGAAAGAAGCCAGGGATAGTTTTCCGCCAATTGTATTTTCATAACACTCCACCATCATCGGCATTAGGTCGTGACAGGTTATTATTGTTTTCTCCCTGGGAAGTTTAGTTATAAGATGGGCATATGAATGGTCCAATATGTGGTACAGGTCTGAGACCGGCGGGTTTAAAAGCATAGGATAGCGGCAGGACCGATTCCAATAGGTCATAATCGCTGACAGATATTTATTCTTTGGAATACCAGTTGCGGGCCATTGCTGTCTCCTTAAATCAATTCCCTCTATCCCATATAGACCTCCAGCCAGGCCCATTTCATAAATATCCATACTGTGGAATCTCTCGGAAGGAGGAGATCCGATCAGGCACACAGATAATGGCTGGGCTGGCGTTAACTCATTCTTCATCATTAGTATTCGGGGTTTGTTTTTGATATACAAAGGGAAGGGCCAAAAAACATCCCGCCAATAAACTTAAAGGAAAAGCCTCCGCAAATTCTCCAGCAAAACTCGCTAAGACTATTTGAACTAATACACAAAATGAAGTTGCGTTTAATATGGCTGCCATTTCATCTTTGGGCTGGCCCATCTCTTTCCAGGCAATCCTTAAGGCCGTCAGTAAAATCCAGATATAGGCCGCCAAACCGGCCCAGCCCAATTGCAACGCGATGCTTATATATTGGTTGTCAGGCAGCCAGCCCACCAAGCGCTTATCTGTTCCTGGAATATAGAACCCTGCTGCGGCTCCGGTTTTCAGGTCGAAACGTCCCCCCAATGTTTCTAACCCGACTCCAAAAGGATGGCGGGCCACGTTTTTTAGGCCCACCAAAGTGGTCTGCTCCCTTCTTATGTTATAGCTAATATCGCCTGCTGTAAAAGTACTTTTTATCCGATTCAATGCTAATGGAGCCATAAATATCAGCAAACACCATAAAATGCCAAAATATAGCAAGACCTTAACCTTTTTAGTGACCGCTAATGCCGCACAGCCCAAAGCAAAAGCAAACCAGGCGGAGCGCACAAAAGTCATCACCAAAGCAGGAGAACAAACAGCAATACTGATGATTGCCAATAATCGTAATTGTTTATAAGAAGGGAAAATCAATACTGCTATAGCGAGGAAAAGCACCATTACTAAATAATGTGCAAAAAAGCCGGGACCGGCAAAAGTGGAAAACGCCCTCCAAAAAAGCACGTCTTGTTCAGCAAAAGTTACTACTTGATTGGTAATTTTTGGCAGGTAGGTAAGTTGTGAAAAGAATTCGCTCCCGCTGGTAAATTGCAGGATGCCAAATATCCCTGTGACAATGCCTGTCAACAAATATATTGTTATTATTAAACGTGCATATTTTTCGGAATGAGGTATATTGATAAACATGAAGAAAAATAAAATGAAAAATATCAATACTTTTACGGACAGCGCTGCCACAAATATGTTATGAGCCACAATACCGTGCAACAGGCAAACACCGATAAAAACCCAAATGGGATA
>JAURWH010000013.1 GCA_030655055.1 bacterium | reverse complement strand
GATTACTGATTGGCTCTCGGCTGGTGATTTTTTAGAATAAACACCCGACATATAAAATATTTCCGGGTTTACTGCGTCCCAACCGCTAAAATCTGACCAGACCAGATGCAAATTGCCCGGATAATCCACTGCGGCCGAAGGATTAAGCGAGGAGGAACCATTGAATGCAGTAAGAGTAGTTTCGGGCTGCCAAATGTTACTCACTGATTTTCGTTGGTATATCTCGTAACTGCCGTCGCGGTCATCGGCCCAAAATAGGTTGACCGTGCTGTCGCCCTGGCACAGTAAAAACGGCTGCCGGGAATAATAGGGATCTTCTGTCAGCCTGATGACATTGCCCCAGGCCTGGGTCTGGACACTGAATCGGCGGTAATAAATCTCGAAATTACCGTCTCTCAGATCTTCCCATGCGGCATATAGATTACCGGCCTGATCCCCGGCCAAACAAGGGGCAAAGGCCCCGTAAGAACTTTGGCTGATGGCGCTGTCGGTACCCCAACCAGAGGCTGAATATTTTTTAAAATATATCTGATTGCGGCCGTCCCGGAAATCCTGCCAGACTACGGCCGGTTGGTTGCCGGACATGGCGATGCTGGGAAACCCGGCATAGATTCCCTGGGGACTAAGACAGATATTCCCACTCCAAGCACTGCCACCGATCGAAGATATATAAAATATTTTAAAAGTGCCTTGCTGGTTATCCTGCCATGCGATATGAACGCTGGTATCTGAACCACAGGCAATCACCGGCCGCCAAGAATAGCCCTGAGAGCTGTTGGAAGTAATATTGACCGGTTTTTCACTCAGCCCCGGTACCCATGCCCCCTGGCTAAGGCGGCGGTAAACGATGTCGTAGATGGAGACCCCCTCGCTGGACTCAATGAAATCGTTGGTCTCCCACACAACGTGTAAAGCCCCGGAAGCGTCGACCGCGCAGGAAGGATACCAGTTATGACGCCGCCAACTGACATTGTTATAATTCATGTACCCTATCCTGGTACTGACGGAATCCCATTCTGTTCCGTTATACTTAATAAAATATATCTGGTGGCCAGTATTGCTATTGATGTCCACAGCGTTGTACCAAACCAAATAAACTGTATCTCCCCTAACAGCTAAACTATGGGCCTGGTTTGAGGCGGTCCATGATGATCCGGGTTGCCAGCCCACAGGCAATTGAACTGACGACCATTGCTGGGCCCAGCCTTGTCCGGCCATAAACAGAACGAATAAAAATATTTTACGCACGGCAAAACTCCTTAAATAAAAAACTGGCATCATTTGATAAATGATACCAGCCCGATTTGACCGCGATCCGATGGAATACGGCCGGTATCATTGTTAAATAAAACAGCCCCACTCCTTGCAAAAGGCAATAACCGCCAGAACTGTTTTACTTACATTTACCGGACGCTAACTTTACTCCCCTTTAAGTTACTGAATGATAATATATAAACAGACCGTTGTCAAGAGGAAAAAGAAGAATGTCTGGCACAGCCAAAACAAAAGGTTCTGGCCGTGCCATTTTGGGTTGTGTTTTACTACCTTATAACCACTAGTTTTTTAACCGCGCCATCTGAACCAGTGGTCAGGCAATAGAGGTAAATGCCGCAAGCCACTTTACGACCAAAATTGTCCCGGCCGTTCCAGACCACCGTATGCCATCCGGGATCCTGCATACCCTGAGCCAGCACCTTGACCTTTTGCCCCAGCACGTTATAAACAGTCAGTTCAACTGAGGACCTTGCCGGCAGCTGATAATTTATGGTTGTTTGGTTTTTAACCGGATTGGGGTAAGCCAGGCCCAGTTTGAAACGGTACTGGTCGACGGCAACCGGGGTCCCTTCTATTCCGTTTCCATCATATGTCGGAATAACGGTAACCCGTCCCCATTTCACTAAGACATTTTTATACGTTGTATCCACCGATCCTGATTTATAGAGATTGATGTCGTAATAGCCTGGCTCCAATGACGCCAAGGTATATGAGCCATCAGACTTTGTTAATTCAGCGTTTTTAGTTTGAGACCCTTTTATGGCCCTAGCCAACACTCCGGAAAGCGGTGTTTTATCCCAACTTTCAACTATTTGGTTTATCGCCCCCGGCTTATAACCAAAATATACCGAGTCGCTTATGAATCCATCCCTGGACATTCCTCCCACCACCCAGAAACCCATGGAATCCTGGGAACTGACCGAGGCCTGGGCGATCCCGGTGGGATAAGCTGTATTAGCCAGCCAGGCATTGCTGAACGGACTGTAACTGGAAATTTCCGGAAGATAGCCAAATTCGCTTTTGCCGCCTACCAGGTATAATGAATCATTTACCGCTGCCGCTCCGCCGTAACCCAGGGAATAACCTATACCATAGCGGGTACCCCAGGCATTGGTGACCGGATTATACCTTTGGTTGGTCGTCATGTATGTTCCATCCAATTTTTTCCCGCCTACGGCATAAACCCGTTTTACCCCCAGACTGTCCAAGGTGGTCACTGCAGCTCCGCTCCGGCCAAAGGCTGGACCACCCAATAGGGCCTTTTTGGTGATCCAATTATTGCTGGAGGACAGATATATCTCTACTGTGTCTAATCCGACAATGAGGTTGTTTTCCCCGCCCACCGCATAGACCGAATCTTTGATGCTGGTTATCCCCATGAACGCCCGGGGGGTTGGCATGGCAGGCAGGCCCGTGATCCAGCTGTTGTTGGAAGGATCATAGGCTTCCAACACTGAAAGGGCCAAGCTGTCCTGGGTATAGCCCCCGATCACGTAGATAATGCTGTCCCCCACCGAGGCGCATCCCAGCCCGTAACGGGCGGTGGGCATATCGGCCAAAACGGCCCAGGGAGTTCCTCCCACTGTGTCGGCGGAAGGATCATAGCGGTATGCAGTGTTCCTGGCCACGGCGTAGTCCCGTCCGCCAAAGACATATATCTTGCCCCCCAGCTGGCAGGAAGCGGTGCCAAAAAGCCAGTTCGGCATTTTGGTTTTGGCCGCCCAGGCCAACCCGGAGGAAGAAAATGTTTGAGACAGACTGGCGCCAGCATAGGAAGTGGAATCCGTTTGAACCGCTATCCCCATTAAATTCTGGGATGAATACCCGGCGGCGCTGAGGTCAGCATCATATGCCCCTGCCGCCAACCCACCAATGCTGTAATTGCCGGAGACATCGGTAGTGTCTGAAGCTGATGCCGGGCCGGTTATGCTGATGATGGCATTGGCCACCGGGGTCAGGCTGTCGGATTTGGTAATCCTTCCTTCCAGCCATCCACCCGCCGAGTGCAGAACCTTGTTCACAGTGATTGATGAATCGGCCTGCAGGCCGAGGTCGCGGACTACCGTGGTTATGTAACCTGGTGCAGACAATAGCAGACTGTCGGTGGCTGAGGTCAGCACCGAAGCAAATGAATAATAGCCTTCGGTATTGGTGAAAGTGCTGTCAACATTGCTGCCCTTTAAAGCAACCTTTGCTCCGGCCACCGCAGTTGAGCTATCAGCCCGGAAGACATACCCGCTGAGAGCGGCGTTATCCGAAGCCAGGACAAAGTCAAGTCCGGTGGTATCCTTTCCGGCGGTGATGGCGGCATTGAAGGATATGGCCTGCCGGACGTAACCCGGCGCCGCCGCCAGCAGGGAATCGTATGTCCCGGCCTCCAAATTGGCTATGAAATAGCGCCCAGTGCCATCAGTAAGGCCGGAGTCCACCGCGGTGGGACCCTGATATGCCTTGACTACTGCATTCTCCACCATCCCCCGGCCCAAAGTTCTGGCCACTGTCCCGGAAACGGAGCCCTGGGAAGTAACCATCGCCGTTCCGGGGTTGTTCCAAAGATACAGAGCCGAGTCGGAGGCCGCCTGGATCTCGGCCAGGTTGTTGCCGGCTACCACGGCAAACACCGCCTTGGCGGAATCTCCGGGGCTCATGTTCCATGGTCCCACCGATAACATCACGTTCTGGGGACCCAGATCGTTACTGTGATGCTTGACCAGGGCGTTGGTCATTTTCAGGTAACGGTAAGTGACATACACCGCAAAACCAGCGGCGCCATTCGGATATTTTGTGCCCAAGATAACTATATAAGTTACGGGATTGAAGCTACCCCCAGTGAAATAGTTTGTGCCGGTGCCAGCGCTATTGTCATAAACGCCTAATATTTCTACCACTTTGGCATAGTCTGACCAGATTGCGTTTGAAAGATCCATCAAACTGTCAGAGAGCGAGGTATAATCCTGGTTGTAAAGATAATTCTCGCGTAAGAAATATCCAGTGGTATCATCCGGCAACGGGGAACCCAGCATAATCTGGCCTGTTCCCTTGTCGCAACTGCCACCGCTGTAATAATCGGTTCCGGACATCAGGGTGTCGCTCTGGCGGTAGACCCCGGCCACTTCATCCAGCCCGGTGGGGTCGGGCAGTGTCAGGTTGGTATAATCGACCGGCATCACCCCGGTCTTGGTGTGGTAATACTTATAGCTGGCGATGACGTTGTTAAGTTTATACCCGTAGTCAACATACAGAGAGGGGTTGTTTACCAAATATTTATACGAAACATAAAGCGGGTTTCCCAAATCAGCATAAAATATGCCTAAGGTTATGGTTCCAGAGGAAGAAACAAAACTTCCCCCGGTATAGTAGTTTATCCCCGTATCGGACGGGTTGTCGTACACTCCCAATACTTCGTATAATGGCAACGATTGAACAGTTACGGTCACCGAGTCTGTGGCCATGTTGTTTTCAAAGTCTATAGTGTCAAGTTTTACGTAAGGTGTCCCCAGGGTGATAATGCCGGTGGCCGAAACAAAGCTTCCGCCGCTGTAGTAATTGAGGCCGGTGCCGGCAGCGTTGTCGTAAACTCCGCTTACCTGGCCCACCGGCAGGCCCATCACCTGCACGGTCAAGGTATCAATTTCCGTAACCATCTCCTTGGAGACCGATTTCAATTTATTGGCCCTGGGGATTCCCAGGGTGATAATGCCGCTATTGGCGTCAAATGTTCCGCCGTCAAAGTAATTCAAACTAAGATGTGACGTATCGTTTACATCCCATACTCCGTCCACCTCGGCCAGCACTATCCCGTCCAGCTTCAGGTGGAAGCTGTCCAGAGTCCGCTTGGGTGTGTTGAACCGGGGGATCAGATCCGTGTCAAATTTGCCCCGGGAAAGGTAGAAATAGCGGCTGCGGTAATCCAGGATCGCATCATCGCTTTGGGGTGAAGCCGAGGCCCCCCGCCAGGCGCAGGCTCCGCTTAGCGCCGCCGGACTGCCGTCTATATCGTTGGCCTGCAGCAGCCGGAAGCCTATGTAAGGAGCGCTTGCCCCATAAGTGTTCTGGCACTGTACCGAATCGGCTGTAACATACAGCATATTGCGGGGGAGCCCGTTAATCGGATCAACGGCAACATCGTAGCCGGAATAATCGATGTTCTCGGTGTTGGTGGCCTGGGTCTTAAAGACATTGGCCAGATGCCACAATCCGGCATAGGCGCTGTCTATCTGGGCGGCGCCTTCATTTTTAAAGGAATATTCCAAAAGATAGAATTTGTCAGCCGGGCGGTAGCTCCACTGGTGGGCCTTTACCGAAGCAGTTATCCCCAGATTGATGCCCTGGTTTACCGCCGGGTCGTCATCGGTCAGGTTAAGCTTAAGTTCCAATGGAGACCTAGTGCCTGGTATGGAAACCTGAACCCCCAAGCTGTCCGGGGCCCATTCGCTGACGGCCTGGCCCAATGAATTAATCCTGCCGGATGAAACGCCAAAACTCTGTTTCCCGTCAACCGAGCCGCCAAACCAAAGCCCTCCCAGCCGCAGCAGAGAGGATCCCTGGTAAAGTCCGGCCGGGTACAATAAATTGGCAGTGGTATCGCCCATCAAACCATTCTGCCAAAGCTCGGTCTTTATTGAACCGGCATTGATGGCAGCCCGCTCCCCGGCGTAAGCCGGAATGAAAACAGTTGACATTAGGAATAGTATTGCAAACACGAACAGTGCTTTCCGCATGGTAAAAACTCCTTTTAAATTATATTTTCTTGCCCCAAGGATATCAAATATTATAGTATTTATGCCGCTTTTTGTCAACAATAAGTTTGCTGAACATGGGGAACAACATCCAAAGATACAACCTTCAGGCCGTGGCTGATGTAAATCCCCCAACGCCAAAGTTTAGGGGCCATTCCCAAAGGAATGACCCCTAGAACTTAATTGGCCGCTAAAACTATTTTAACAGAGTCACCTTTTTGGCTGCCTGATATTGCTGGCCGCTGGCAGTTTTAGCGCTTAGCCTGTAGATGTAGACACCGTTGGATAACGCATTGCCGTTGTCGCCGGTTCCATTCCATGCGGTCTGATAATAACCCGGATCCTTTACGCCTTCATCAAAACTGCGGACCACCTGCCCGGCGATATTGTAGACTTTTAGCGAAACCTGGGATCTCTCCGGCACCTGGTAGCTTAATGCCACCGAGCCTCCGAAGGGATTGGGCCTGGCCTCCTGCAGGGCGAAGAACCTGGGTGCCGGTAAACCTCCTGCCAAAGCGGACATGGGTCCGTACTTTGTTTTGGAGCTGTCATTATCCACCTGCACCAGCATATAATAATACCCCTGGTTGGCCTGGACGGTTAGATCGGTAAATGTGTATTCTTTGGTCTGGCTTGAGTTTCCGGCCGCTTCCATTTCGGCGATCTTCTGGTAATTCCCGTCCGGGGTCAGGCTGCGCTCGATCTGCCATTTATAGGAATTGCTCTCGGAAGCGGTCTGCCAGTTAAGCACCACGCCGGGCTGGCCGGTGGTGGCAGTGAACAAGGAAAGCTCGACCGCCACCGGGTCCAGCGGAAGAACGTCCACGACCTGGAGGAAGGTTGACGATGACAGCACGCCCCAGTTCAAAGCGGACTTGGACTTGGAGGGAGAGGCGTCCTGGGCTCTGACATACACGGTGTAGGTTCCGGCCGCCCACCCCAGGGTGGAGATGTTCACGTTCACGGCTTCCTGGATGGAGTTGAACGAGCCGTCAGTGGGATTCATGGCTACCACCAGCTTGGTGGTGCTCCCGGTAACCACTGAACAGCGCACCGCGTTGATATTGGAGAGGCCGGTGGTGGAATCGCTGGCTAAGGCCGCCACGTTGACCGCCCAGCCGGTGGAGTTGCCCACCGGATTGCGGTTAAAGCGGATGGTGCCGGGCTTGATGATGGGCCCGGTGTAATCGCCGCCGGTCCGGCTGAGGGTAAAGTTGCCCACGGTATCGGAGCCGGACATGGCTGGATAGATTCCGGTATCCTGAACCCGCACCCGCACCTGATACTGGACGCCGTTCTCGCGGGTGCTGACATCCCAACTGTATGGCGAGACCAGGGTAGCCGGGGTGCCCTTGGCCAGGAGATTCCAGCTGGCTCCGCTGTTGCTGGAGTATTCCACCCAGGTGGTGTCTATGGTGGCTCCGCCCTTGGCATATGAACGCCAGGCTATGCTGATGGGGCTGGTAGTATAAGAGGTGCCTGCCACCGGTGTCTGAATGGTGTCGTAAGGATGGTCATGGCCTATCAGCCAGATGAACATCTTATTCAAAATGTCAACCCGGGTGGCGCTGGCATGGTCTACTGTATCCAGCTGGGTGATCTCGAAGGCGTTCATGATGGCCCTGGTGGTGCGCCCGCCCCAGACCCCGTTACCCAGGGTGCCCATGGTGGCGGCCGATTCCCACTTGGTGGCAGCCGAATCGTAGGCACCCTCAAAATGCCAGGCATGGCTGCCGGTTCCGGCAGCTCCGGTATAGCCCGGAAGACCGGCCGAGGTTACTATGCTGTCCCCGGCAGCTCCGGCCCTCCAGCTGCTATGACTGACGCCTGCGGTGTAAACGCCTGAGATCGGATCGCTGGCGATGCCGTAAACCATGTCCGTCATAAGGTTATTGGTTGAGGCAATATCGCCCTTGTAAGTGAAGTGCAGGTAGTTGCGACAGAAAGTGGTATCAACCTGCCGTTCTGCGGCCGATTTCACCGTGGTGGCGTTGGCATAGGTATCCCAACCCAGGTCGTTGGCTACCACGGCGAACCTGGCCCCGGCATTATGGTAAAGGATCAGTGTATCGCGCTGCGGAGACCTGAAGGCGGGATAATTTCCGCCGGTCGGCCCGTCCTGGGCCACCTGGATGTAAACCGCCTTGTATTTTTTAAGCTGGGTGGTGGTGACTATGCCCTGCAGTTGGGTGGACCACCAGTCGTAGGTCCATCCGCCCTTGTTCAATGCGTCGGTCAGATAGGGGCCGTGAATGAAAGAGTTGGCATAACCGTCATCGTCCCAGACTATGACCAGCACATCGCTCTGTCCGCTGCCCGATCCGGTGCTGAAAGTGTAGTGGCGGCCGCCGTTGTCGTCGCGGACCGTGATGCCCCGGGCATCCTTGGATTCCACGTCATAGTAGTAGACCATGTTCTGGGCCAGACCGGTTACCGGGAACTGATGGCTGACCACCAGCGGGGTGTCGGCACTGGCTACGGAACCCAGGGCCGTGGTCAGGCCATAATAGACCTTGTTGGAAGCATTCCGCGAAGTGGTCCAAATGATCTTCTTCTGGGTACCCACTGGCGGTATCATGTCCGTGGCGCTGACATTGGTGATGGTCAGCAGATCGGCGTCCATCACCGCCTTGGCGGTGTCGGCATAGTCTACGGCTGGAGTAACATCATTATAAACCACATATACGGTGTCGTTCTGGTCGCAGGTAAGCTGGTCGTTGTTAAGCACCATGTTGCCGTTCATCAACGGCATGGTGCCCCGGTATAACCCGGTACCCACCAGGCTCAATAGCAAAGTCTCGGGGTAAGATGCACCCTGTTTGGGTTCGGAAAGTTTTGACCAGACGAAAACCGTGCAGTTTCCGGTCTTGTCAAAGTCATTCACTTCTATCTTCAAGGTATCTATGGAGCCGGCGGCGGATGGAATGACGTAAACCGGTTTATTCAAGTATACCTTCCCAGTGGCGGCAGGCAGGGCAGTTCGGTAGGTAATGACCAAAGCAAAGGGCTGCGGTCCCATCACCACGTTATTCCCAGAGACCCTGATCTTCCAGGTGCCGGCCTTGGGGGCTTTGACCTTGATGCCCTCCATCACGTTGATATTGTCGTTGGTGGAGGCCAAAGAGTCGGACTGCTTGCCGATGGTGGTATAGGTCTGGAAACGGTTGCCCCGGAACCGTTTGGGAGTAATAGCCGTGGCCGGTTCATAAGCATCCAAATTCAAGTCATTCACTATGGCCCGACTGGCGGTGGTGGATCCGGGGTAATCTGACCAGGCCAGTGAAATTTTGAGTCCGGTGGCGCCAGCCGGAATGGCCAGCTGGTATTCCATGGCCTCACCAGTGCTGACCCCCACCCGGTTATCCTGCAGCAGCATCTTTACCTGGTCGCCCGAAAAGAACAGGGCGGTGTCCAGGTTGGGCCGGCCCCAGCCGAACAGCGAGTCCAGGGTAAAGCTGCCGTGCGGGCCCGAAGTGGAATCGGCGCTGATGGCCAGAGTGGCCTTCATCAGGGCTCCCGAGGGGATGAATCCGTCGGCCGCAATCTTGGTTCCGGTGGGATACCAACCGTCCACGAAATACTGGCGGATGAGAGCGGTGGTGCCAGCGGTGATGGGGCAGGCCATGGAGGTTCCGTCCATGGACAGGGTGCCGTTGTCCACCCCTCCGTTGGCCGAAAGAATGGAAGTGCCCGGGGCCGAGACCGTCGGGTTTAAGCGCCCGTCGGCATTGCTGCCCCATGAGGAGAACGAAGCCTTGGTATTGGCGCCGCCGCCGCCGTTGAGACTGGCGGCCGCCATGGCGGCCACTGCCACGCCGTTCTTGTTGGTGGCCGGAGATCCGCACAGGTAGTCGGGATAAGTGGTGCCGCCGTCGTTGCCGTCGGAGATGAGGAAAATAAAGTCCTGATGACTCCAGGTGAACATATCGCACTCCATGGCGCTGCCGTCATACTGGCCGTAGGCCGCAGAACCCCAGGAGTTGGAGGAGATGTAGGCCCGGGGAACGCCGTTGGCTACTGTGCTGTCCCAGCCCCAAGAGCCGACTATGTTCAGGTCGCCGGTGCCGAAGACCGATCCGGAGTCGCCGCCACCGTCTATGAACAGAAGACGAGCCATCCGGGCGATGCCGTCCATGCCATAGGCGCCTCCCTCGGAGGAGTCATCACCGGCAATGCTGCCGGCGGTATGGGAACCATGATATGATTCGGCAGCCTCGTCACCGAACTTGGACATGGATCCGTGGTACCAGGCCCCGCCGGTTTCGTATTCCCAGGCTCCTGACCGGTTGCCTACCACTTTGCGGTGGTTGGTGTCCCAGTACCAGGTGGTGTAATGCCGGGCGTTGTCGTCAAAGAAATTCTGGCTCTCGCGGATGCCGGTATCCAGGTCCTGTACGATCTGGCCCTGACCCAGGATGCCCCGGGCCCAAATGCCGCGGACTCCGGCGGTTAAAACACCGGACTGCATCACCGGCTGGCTGTTGTAGTTGTGGGTCTTGAAATTGTTCATGGGCTCTATCCAGTATATGCCCTTGGCATTGGCCAAAGTTGTCATTTGGTCCTGGGTAACGTCAACAAAGATCTTTTTGTTCCATTTTCCCGGGGCCCATTCCACCGAAGATTTCATAAAAACCTTGTGGCCCACTATGGCTTCCACCTGGCTGACCGTGGCGGCCAGGTCTTCGGGGCTGAACACCAGAATGGTGGCCCTGAAGGTTCCACCCTTGGCCTCGGAGGCCTTTTTCTGTGCCCGGGTGGAGATTTTGTAAGCCGGTTGGAACAGCCCGGTATAGCTGATGTTGCTTTTGGCGTTGACCAGCTTGGCCCGGGCGGTCTCGGTCATCCGCACCACGAAGGCGTACTGGGGCAGATAGAACATAATCTCGGCGCCCTCGGCTTCCAGCCCCTTGCGCCAGGATTCCTGGATTGGTCCGTTGAACTGGACGATGTAATAGGTGGTTTCGTCGGCCTTAGGCTGGCCGTATTTAAGGTCTTCCGGCAGTTTGGGCTCGCCGGCCTTGGCGTCAATTTTGTAACCGTTGGAAAATGTGATGATGGGGGAAGCCTGCGCTTCCACCGGCACGCTGATCCTGGCCTGTCCGGCCCAGACGGCCTGGTCGGGAATGACTGCTGGCGCCTTTTGGGCAACCGGCTGGCTGTTGACAGTACTGATGATGGTAGCTTGGGGTTGACCCTTGATGTCCGCCTTGTAAGCGGTCACTTCGTTCAGGCCAAAAGCCACCAATAAAGCCAAGCCGGCCAAAGCAATTATTGCCGTGGTTAGCAGACTGGTTTTCCGTGCCATAAAAACCTCCTAAAGTTTATTATGAATTATCTGTTTATTATTATATACTATAAGCCTTTTAAATGCAATATCTGTGCCATAATTTTGCTTTTCAAAACAATATCGTTAATCATAAATCGTTAGCAATTAGAGAGTTATAATTTGTGCTATTTTTAAGGTTTTTATAAGATTTTAATATTTTTCACATTCTTGCATTCACTCAATATGTTTATAATATAAATAGTTAATTTATCAATACATTAGGGTGGTGCATATTTTACATCTTACAATGCAAAAAGGGCGGGAACACCGTTCCCGCCCTTTTTATGTACTCTGGGTTTACCTTAAGTTTACCCGGATAAGAAAACCCGCCTTGCTAACGAAGAACCATCACCTTCTTGGTCTGGTTTTGATCCTTGGTCACCAACCGGTAAAGATATATTCCATTGGAGACCTTGTTGCCGGATTCGTCATTGCCGTTCCAGGTGATCTTTTGCACACCGGCCGGACGTTGTTCGTCGCAAATGGTTTTTACCAACTGGCCAGCAACGTTGTAAACTTTAAGAGAGACGTTGCCGGATGCCGGCAGGCTGAAGCTGATGGTGGTATTGCCGCTGAAGGGATTGGGGAAGGCCTGATAAAGCAGGGCCGCATCGTTGACCAGGCCAGCCTCGGATACCGCCTCGCCAGCTACTTTGTAGAATGTCTGGATGCCGAACCAGTTCAGGCAACGGCCGATGAACTGGGTCCGGGATAACTTCCCGGCTGAGTTTTTCAATATCGTCTCCAGCGGGATGCTGCTGTAAACCGCTTTATAAACGGCGGTGGAGCAAATGACGACCCCGCTGCCTCCGATGGTCTTGGCCGTAAACAAAGAGTCGGCTCCGGCTAATGGTAATACCCTGTCTATTGACTTATAATTTCCGGCCGTCCCCAGGGAGGAAAGATACAAGGTGTCCTTGATCCCGTTACTGATCGGCAGCCCGGGTTTTCCGATGAAGGTAATGTAGGTCAGCGCAATGTTGAAGGTGTCAAACTGTACCTTCAAATAATTATGATAGAAGTCCACGGTGTCGCTGTTGATCTTCCCGCCAAGACTCTGTCCCAGGTTTTTGGAGGAGAGCAGCAGATTTCCGCCCCGGTCCAGGAAAGCGCTCAGGCTGTCCCGGTCGGTTTGATTCAGGGTATTGACGCTGTCGTCTCCGGTAAACCAGATCAGGGTATTGATGTTATGGAGCTGGGACAGAACACTGGCCTTGCGGTTGTCCCAGTAGCCAAAGGTGACCCCGTTGCTGTCTAAACAGCTAATGTAATAGGGAGCATAGTTGTTGGCGGCCAGACCGTCATTAACCAATAGCAACTTATATTCCGGACTTCCGATATAAAAAATATTGGGCGTAACCTGCCCGCCGGCAGGATAATAAGCGGTATTTTTCTGAAGTGTTCCGCCGGCAGTTAATGCCCCGTCATAGGCGGAAACATAATACTCTACCAGCATTCCGGGAGCCTGCACCGGCAGGCTGGCCTTGTACTCATCGGGATTGCCGGTGGCAGTCATCGGCAGATAATTCCAGGAGGTATCAATGGCCGACGGCTTAGTCCTGAAATATATCCTCGCCTGGGCAATTCCGGAAGTGTCGCGAAAGTTTGCCGTTACCTCAAACGGTCCGGTAAAAGAAGTATTGTCCAGTTGGGTAACATTGGTAATGCTTGGTACGGTCAGATCCAGGATGCGGAAGGAATAGGGAACCCCTGAACTGGTAGTGGCCGGAACGTAAGTATAATTCCCGGTCAGGCTGTCGGTGGCCTTTAAATACCACTGAACCAGCAACGGACTAACCACCGCCTGCTGCTGCTGGGGTATGGTGTAGTAGTATACGTCAGCGTTCATGCTGTCCCGGGCAAATGACTCCCAGATGCTGGCGCCGCTGTTGAACACCCACAGGGAATCATTTATTATCGCCCCCTCGGCCTTGTAGGTGGTCCAGACCACAAAGGGGCCGGGCAGCTCTGTATTGGCCAGGATTTTAGTATTGGCGGGCTTGGGGTCCACCAGATTGAACCAGTTCATGGTATCACGTTTGAGTGGGTACTGGGACCAGCTGCCCATGGTGTCGTAGGCGGTTAAAAACCAGCTGACCTTGACCGGGGTCTGGGAGTTCCCGGAAAACCTGGGCATGCTGTAATAGTAGAAGCTGTCCGCACTCACGCTGTCCCGGGAATAACTGGCTCCGCCGGCGATGTCGCTGTAAATAATGTCCCCGGTAACGGAATCGCCGAAGGCGGTGGTCAGCCTGGTCTTGACCACAAAGGGACCGTTGAAAAAGGTGTCCTTTAGAGCGCTGACGTTGGAGAACCGCGGGGTGTAGATCGTGTTGGTGAAACTATAGTAGAGATTCGGACCCGGATCCTCAGTATATTCGGCAGAGGGGTTTGAGGCATAGACCTGATAACCTATGACCACCGGTGTCTCCAGTCCCAGGGGAATGGCCGGGATTTCAAAGAAGAAGGTGTCTCCCGACTGCGTGTATTCCTCAATCCAGTTGTCATCGGTGGCACCCCAGCCGTTGTATGACCAGGACCATGGCCCGTCAGTGGGATTAAAACAAAAACCCAGGGCTGCATAATCCACACCATCGGCGCATTTGATCACCGTCCTGACGGTGAAAGGCCCGGTAAAACTGGTATCCGGCCACAATGTGGTCACGGTTATGGACGGAGCAACAGCCAGAACCGAGCCGGCCAGGCCCATCAAAGCCAGGATCATTAAAAATATTTTTTTCATTATATCTGTCTCCTTCCTACTTCACTATTATCAGTCGTTTGGTCTGGCTCAGGCGCTCCTGGCCGTTCTGTCCCCTAGCCTCCAGCCGGTAGAAATACACGCCGTTGGAGAGCATCCTTCCCTGTCCGTCCTTGCCGTTCCATCGGATGCTGTGGTATCCGGCCGGGTAATCACCCGAAGCCAGGGTCGACACCTTTTGTCCGGCCACGTTGTAAACTCCAAGCTCCACCCGTGAGGCTGCAGGCAGGGCGAACCGGATCTCGGTATTGCCCGTGAATGGGTTGGGCTTGTTCTGCTCCAGGCTGAACCGGGCCGGGATGACGCTTACCGGCAGGCCTTCAATTCCCAGTTTCCAGGCCGTTACCGTGATCCGGGACCACAGGGATTTCAGGCTTTCGTTGGCCGGGACCAAAGTGTCATAGGCCGTTAAGGCGTAATTGTAGGTCAAGCCGGCCTGAACTGTGGTATCGGCAAAAACTGTATCCGGGTGCAAAACTGTGCCTAATTTGATCCAAGCCGGTATCCCGCTTTGCAGCGAGCGGTATACGTTGTAGCCTTTGACATCCGCCTCGGAATTGGCCAGCCAGACGCACTTGACGGTATCATAGCTCTGCGCCAGGATCAGGCCCTGGGGAACCGCCGGAGGAATATAATCCCCATTCAAGCCGGGCTTAAGCGAGTTGATGACGCGAGCCATCAAGGTATCCCGTTTTTCCGGAGACGAGACAGCCTCGTAGGGGAAAGAAGTGTAAACCAGATTGTAGCCCAGTCCGGCATCATAATAGCGCAGGCCGTTAAAGGTGCTGTCATCGTTCATCATAAAACCAACCACCGGGTAATTGGCGGAATCGGGATTAAGTGAATAGGCCCGGTCCGGACCGGTCCAGATGGCGTTGCCATTAAGCCGGTCGTACAAAAGCGAATCGGCCAGCCCGCCGCCTATCGGGTCCCCCGCCACTCCGTAGCCCTGGTAGGTGGTGGTGGCTGCCCAGCCGTTCTCCGGAGCCAGATGCAGGTAGTCCATCCAGATGTTGGGGTGAACAGTGGTGTCCAGCTGGGTGCCGTTGGCAAAGAAGAAATACTGCCCGGACATCCACATGTTCCCGCCGTTGTTTAAGTAAGACAGTATGCATTCCTGATCCTTTATGGTAAGAGCCTTGTAAATAGCGCCGGTCCGGAAATCAAAATTGGATCCCAGATTCCAGATCACCAGCGGATATTGCTCCAGGTAGCCGGGGGTCATCAGCTTGTTGCTTCCTATGGTCACCAGCGAATATTTGTAACCCAGGTTGGCCAAAGAGGATTCCATGTATTTGGTCCAGGAGTTATCCGAAATATCCGCAGCATTTCCATCGTTGTCAACCAGGCAGATGGTGCTGGCCGACGGCAGGGGCTCACGGGTCTTGCCCCAGACGATGAAGTCATCCATGTACATGCCTTCGCCCACATTATTGTCACCGTCGGAGCCGAAACCTACACGGACCATCACTGTCTTGCCAACGTAGTTGGTCAGGTTTACCTGGGTGAAGATGGAGGAATTGTCCCTCCACACCTTGGAGGAATCAATTCCGATGCCGTAATTGTCCACCCAGTTCCGCCCGGAATCGCCGGAAAGTTCGACTTTATACCAATCATTAAGTTTGTTGAGATCTTTGCCATCATCAGGGATATCGCACCAGACCTTGAAGTCAACATAACAGGGATCGGTGTTCCTGACTTCGGTCAAATTTATGATTGGGGAGGTCACGGCATCCGACTGCCCCCATTTGTAGACCCCGGTACTTTCGTTCCCGTTCCACCAGGCAGTGACCGGACTGTTGGCCCGCCTGGTGCTCCTGTGCCAGTAATATTGTGGCACCTTGCCGTGGGCGCGCCAGTTGCCCATTCCAGATTCGCAGTCCTCAAAGAAAGTGCGGCCAGAGGTTCCCCCTGCCGTCACGGTATCCACCGCAATGTTGTCCAGGTACCACATGCCGTGGTAGGTAACGGCGGACTGATGAGACTGATCTGATTGCTCCGCGTCGCTGGTGCCTATGAAAGCCAGCTTGACCTTCTGCCCCTTGTAGGCGCTAAGGTTAAAAGCCACTTGATGCCAG
>JAURWH010000012.1 GCA_030655055.1 bacterium | reverse complement strand
GGGCCATAGTTTATTCTCTGCGTAACACAAGCTGTCGTCAAAAAAGCTATCGTTGTCAAAAATAAAAAAAAGACAAATCTATTTCTCATAGTTAACTCACTTCTGCAAATACATCATGTTTAAAGCGTAGTATATTCCTTCATGGCCTTGAACTCCACAGCCGTTTAGCCAGTTAACCCAATGTCGGATAAAAAACATGAAAGAATTAATAATAATCCCTCTGAGCCAGAGTTTACCCTGAGTGTATCGAAGGGAGTCTCTGTGGCTAATCTTAGATCTCCCGCGCCGGGGTCAGCACCTGCTCAAAGTAAAACTTGATGGCGCTCATGGCCTGGTTCCTATAACTCCCGGACACGCCCTTCTCGCCGCTCAGGTATTCCAGGTAAGCCTTGATCTCCGCCGGACCCAGTTCCTGGGGCGGCCGGTGCCCGGTATGGGCCAGCAGCAAATTAAAATGAGACACATAGACCCGGATGGTGGCCTCGCTGTAATTGCGCTGGCGGAGCAGTTCCAGGTACTCCGGCGGCAGGGCCGGGCTTTGGGAAGATGAACGCCTTCTTTTCCGTCCGTCCGTCCGGGGCCCGTCAGCGCTCCGTCTGGCCCGCCGGCCGGGCTGGGGCGCGTCGGTGACCTCGGCCAAACCGTCCAGCTTGGCTTGGAGGTAGGCCAGCCAGTTCTCCCGCCAGGGCATCAGGCCCTCATGGGATCCGGCCCGCCAGTGCAGGCTGGGCAGCCTCTTTTTGATCTCGGCCACCGGGATCTCATCGCCGATATCCAGCTTGACCCATTTCCGGCCCAGATGGGTGATGGGTTCGCAGTAGATGGTCATCCGGTTCACCGATTGGTCTGGTTGGGTCCCGGGTATGTCGTGAGTTCCGTCATTCATTATATTCTTCGTATCCGTCATTAATTAAATTGCCGCTTTGTCCTTCATGGCCTTGATCTATTTAGCGGGTGATTATTAAAGTAATTTCACAAATTCATCTACGCTTAAGCCAGACTGCCGGATAATAGCCCGCAATGTCCTGGTATCCAGCTCTTTGTGGTCCGGAACTACCAGCTGGCAGAAGGGGTCGTCTTTTCTCAGGATCATGTGGCTGCCGGCCTGCCGTTTTAAATAAAAACCTGTCTTCTGAAGGGCCTTCAGACACTGCTGGCCCGAGATGCGCGGCAGAACGCTCATACAGCCAGCAGCAGGGCGTTGAAGTTTTCCTCGGGTACGGGCAGCTTGTCTTCCAGCAGGGCGGCGATGTAGCCGTCAATGGCCTCTCGGGCATTGGTGATGGCCTCTTCCTTGGTTTTGCCCTGGGTGATGCATCCGGGCAGACTGGGGCATTCAACCACCCAATACCCGTCTTCGCCTTGGTAGATCAGTATCTGTCTCATTCATTCGCTCCTTTTGCAGTCGTTCCCCGGAAAATTTTAAATTGCCGCTTTTTCCTTCATGGCCTTGATCTCTTCCGCGGTATAGCCCAGCTGGGTCAGGATCTCGTTCTGGTGCTGGCCCAATGTCGGGGGCGGGGCGTCGATGCTGGCCGGGGTGGCCGAGAACTTGGCCGACAGGTTGAACAGCTTCAGCTCGCCCAGATCCTTATCCTGGATGGTCTCGATGGTCTTGCGGTAGGCTACCTGCTCGGCGGCCAGCGCCTTCTCCAGGCTGAAGATGTCGCCGGTGGGGATGCCCTTGGCGTTCAGGGCCTCCACCCAGTGATCGGTGGTCTGGGTCTTCAGCTTTTCCTCCAGCAGGGGGGTCAGCAGTTTGCGGTTCTTTTTGCGGGTGTCCCGCTCCTGGAACCGGGGATCGGCCAGCAGTTCCGGCACTCCCAGCGCCAAAGCCAGGTCTTCCCACTGCTTCTGCTGGTTGGCCGCGATGTTGACGAAGCCGTCCTTGGTGACGAAGGTTCCCGAGGGGGCGGCGGTGAAGTTGTCGTTGCCCATGGCCACCGGCTGCTGGCCGCCGATCAGCAGATTGGCCGCCACCCAGCCCATCAGGGGCATGATGGAATCCAGCAGGGCGATGTCTATGAACTGGCCCTCGCCGGTCTTCTCCCGGTAATACAGGGCGGCCATGATGGCGAAGGCGGCGTTAAGCCCGCCCACCGTGTCGCAGACCGGGAAGCCGGCCCGCAAGGGGTGCAGTCGCTCGTCGCCGTTGACATCCATCACCCCGGACAGGCCCTGGATGATCTGGTCGTAGGCCGGCTTAAAGGCGTCGGGCCCGGCCTGGCCGAACCCGGAGATGGCGCAGTAGACTATCTTGGGGTTGATCTTCTTGATCTCGGCGTAGGAGAAGCCCAGCCGGTCCATCACGCCGGGGCGGAAGTTCTCCACCACCACGTCGGCGGTCTTCAGCAGTTTGCGGAAGATCTCCTTGGCCTCCTCGGCCTTCAGGTTCAGGGTGATGGATTTCTTGTTGGCGTTCTGGGCCAAAAAGGAGGTGCCCATCAGCTTCTGGTTCAGGGCCGGGACCGCCCCCAGCTTGCGGGCCAGGTCGCCGCCATCGGGGTTCTCGATCTTTATCACCTCGGCCCCTAAAAGGGCCAGGTGCATGGTGGAAAAGGGCCCGGACAGGACGTTGGTCATGTCCAGCACCCGGATGTTCTGCATCATTTTTTTAGGCCTCGGTTTTATCAGTGAGCCGGACCTGAGCACGGCGCCCGGCAGTTCGCGGTTAAAGAATAGGGAAACCTCCTGGGCCACATCCAGCAGACGGAACAGGTCGATGTCGGTCCTAAGCTCCGCCCGCTGCAGGGAGTGGACGAAGTCCTCGGTGCTGACGTTGCCGGCCGCCACCTTGGTGAAGGGGCAGCCGCCCAGTCCGCCCACCGCCGTCTCGATGTATTTGACCCCGGCGTTCATGGCCGCATAGCAGTTGGCCATCCCCAGCCCGTAGGTGTTGTGGAAATGGCAGGCCAGTTCCACGTTCGGGTACATCTTCCGTATGGCTGAAAACAGCCGTTCCACCTGCTGGGGGTTGGCGTGTCCGGCGGTGTCGGCCAGGCTGATGTTTTTGATCCCGGCCTCCAAATACTTTTTGACCATGGCCAGCACCTTGTCCTCCGGTATCGGGCCGTCGAAGCCGCAGCCGAAGGCCGACTGGACCGAGGCCTGGACCTTTTTGCCGGCGTCCTGGGCCTTTTTGGCCATTGACAGGATCTGTTCCATGGCCTTGGCCGGGCTCATCCCGGTGTTCTTCTGGCTGTGGGTCTCGGAGGCCGAAACGCCCATGCAGAACATCTCCACCCCGCAGGCCAGCCCGCGCTCGAAACCTTTTTCGTTCAGCACCAGTCCGGACAGGATGGTCTTGGGGTTCGGCTTGCCGTTCTTGGCGTAATGCTGGAACAGGGCATCGGTGTCGGCCATCTGGGGCACCTTCACCTGATGGACGAAGGAGCCCACCTGGATGATGTCCACCCCGGAACCCATCAGGGCGTCGATCCATTTGATCTTGATGTCCGTGGGAACCGGCTGTTTTTCTATCTGCAGGCCGTCCCGCAGGCCTACTTCGTGAATGAAGATTTCAGGCATATGTTGATTCTTATTATTGTTGGGGCAGGTTTAAAACCTGCCCTTACGATTTTACTGTCGGGGCAATTCAATTGTAGGGGCGATTCGTGAATCGCCCCTACAGGATCATTATAATTTCCCGGCGATGGCCTCGGCCATTTCCAGGGTCTTGGCGGAGCCGCCCATGTCGTAGGTCCGGACCTTGCCTTCCAGGATGACGGCGGCGGTGGCCTTCTCTATCTTGTCGGCCTTTTCGGTCTCGCCCAGCCAGGTCAGCATCATCTTGGCGGCCAGAATGGTGGCGATGGGATTGGCCTTGTACATGCCGGCGTACTTGGGGGCCGAGCCGTGGGTGGGTTCAAACACCGCCAGTTTCTGGCCGATGTTCCCCGAGCAGCCGAAGCCCAGGCCGCCCACCATCTGGGCGCACAGGTCGGAAATGATGTCGCCGAACAGGTTGGTGGCCACCAGCACCTCGTAGTTCATGGGGTTCTTTAAAAGCCACATGCAGATGGCGTCCACGTTGGCGTCGTCGCACTGGATGCCGGGGTAGTCCTTGGCCACTTCCTTGCCGATCTCCAGGAACAGGCCCTCGGTGGCCCGCACCACGTTGGCCTTGTGGACGATGGTCACCTTCTTGCGGTTGTACTTCTTGGCGTACTCAAAGGCCGCCCGGACGATCCGCTCCGAGCCTTTGCGGGTGTTGATCTTGCAGGTCATGGCATACTGGTCCAGGGCCACGTCCTTGAAGGCGGAGAATGGCTTGGAGATCTTGGCCAGCACATCCCGCAGTTCCTGGGGCACCGGGTTGAACTCCACCCCGGAGTACAGCCCCTCGGTATTCTCCCGGAACACCACCAGGTCGATCCCCTCCTTAAAATTGATGGGGCTTCCCGGATAAGCCTTGCAGGGCCGAAGGCAGGTGTAGAGGTCGAACAGCTGGCGCATCCGGACGATGGGCGAGCGGTAGACCATGCCCTTGCCCTGAAGTTCGGGAATGAGTTCCTTTTCGGCGGCCTTGACCGGCTTGGAGGTGATGGCTCCGAACATGGCGGCGTCAACCTTGCCCAAAAGATCTATGGTCCGCTGGGGGAAAGCTTCGCCCTCCTTGCACCAGAATTCCCAGCCGATGTCCCCGTGGGTGTATTCGGCGTCGAACTTGACTGCGTCCAGCACTATCTTGGCGGCTTCCATAACTTCGATTCCGATGCCGTCTCCCGGCAGCCAGGCTATCTTGTACTTGGCCATGAGGGTCTCCTTGTGGATATTGTTAATTGTTTAATAATCTTATGGTAAGATTATCATTTTACCTTAAATAAATGCATTATGTCAAGTGAAACGGGGCAAGGGAAATTACCGCCGGGGGCTGGTCCGCAGCCCGGCGGTCACCGCAATCTCTTTATCTTTCGGCGGTCCGCTTTTTTCATTTTTTTATGGTCATCGCTGACCATGCTGTCCTGATTGGCCCACTGGGTGATGTGCTTCAGCAGGATCGGGACGTACTCGTTGGCGGCCGCCGAGGAAAGCCGGTAGTTGACCCACAGTGCGTCCCGCTTGTCCTCGACCAGTCCGGCGTTCTTCAGCTGGTGGAGGTGCCGGGAGACGCAGGGCTGGGAGATGCCCAGTACCGAGGTCAACCCGTTGACGCTCATGGGCTTCTCCTGTAGCATCTTCAGTATTCGGATCCGGTTCTGGTCGCTCAGGGCCTTGAACACCTTTACCAAGTTCTTCATATGGTCCGCCTCGATATGCTTATATAGCTATATGGATATATAAATGATATCAAAATCCCGGCAGGTTGTCAAGAAGATTTCACCCGGTTATGAAGGTTTTGTTGCCTGGAAATTATCCCTTCCGGTTGATCATTAGCGTGCAAAAGACCAATGCAAACTTTCAATCCCAAAACTTCAGGTTGCGGTGACAAAAACATTGATTTTGTTCTTGACATTTAAAATTTTAGGTGTACAATACTATACGTTGGCAAATAAATTTGTGACATCTTGCGGCCACTGTGAAGGAATCAATTCTAAAACTTAACCAAGGAGATCCGCCATGTCAGCAAAATATTTGTTAGTATTACTGGCCGGGCTTGCTTTATTTTCCCAACCGGTTTACGCCGGGCAGTGGGTCGAGACCACCCAGACCGATTTTGCCGACGGCGTATTCAACGTCAATGTGATAGCAGAACATTCAGGAATATTGAAAGTGCACCAAGACGCAATTTACGACTTGAATGAGGACGGAAATCCCGACATTATCATCAGCAACATGCAGGATACTCTATGGGGAGACGATTTTGATGTGCCGTCGTATATTTACTGGGGCACCGACTCCGGCTATACAATAAGCCAACGTACTGCCCTTTACACACACGGCGCGACCGGAAACAGTGTGGCTGACCTGAATAATGACGGATATTGGGATATAGTATTTAGCAGTTATGACCGTTCAGGATCTCAATATGGCAGGATATACTGGGGTAGCGACCAGGGTTATACCGAGGCCAACACAGATTCCCTGCCTGTTCAAGGATCACATTACAATTATGTTGCCGATCTTGATGGCAATCACTACCTAGATATCATTTTCACCAATTATGGAAAGAATTATGCACATGATGTCCCTTCATATATTTACTGGGGAGGTGCATCTGGGTACAGCAGTTCTAACCGGACGGAACTGCAAACCCACGGTGCCACGGGTTGTTCGGTATCGGACCTGAACAGGGACGGGTATTTGGACATTGTAATCAGTAATACGATCAGTGGCATAGACGATGTTTGTATAAACTCTTATATCTTCTGGGGCGATTCAAGCGGATACAGTGATAACCATAAGGATTCATTACCGACCAAGGCCGGTTACGGCAATGCCGTATGCGATCTCAATAAAGATGGCTACCTGGATATTGTATTTTCTAACCACCGCGACGGTTCGGACCCCAATTATCAATATGAGTGCAATTCGGTGATATATTGGGGAGATTCCACCGGACATTTTTCTTCAACGCGGGTCACTGAACTTCCCACGCTGGGGGCGATTTCTGTTTCAATTGGAGACCTCAATCTTGACCAATGGCCGGATGTGGTCTTTGCGAACTGGCGAAGCGGTACAACATGGAATGTTTCGTCTTATATATATTGGGGGTCGTCATCCGGATATCAAGCCACTAATCGTACAGAATTGCCGGTATTTGCTTGCACCGGAGTAATGATAGGAAAAGTAGCCAACAACGGCACTCCTGGCGGCGGGCAGTACCCGGATATCGTCTTCACTGGACAAACTAATTCATTCATTTACTTTAACGGCACAGATGGTTTCTCTACAAGCAATCGGACATCACTGAGTTGCAGTTACGGGAGCATGTCAACGAAGAATGCAGGCAATTTGTGCGATAGAAGCAAAATTGAAACCTACTATTCATCGGTTTTCGGGAACGAGGTTGATACCAAAGAATGGGGATCTTGTTCCTGGAACGAGCAAATGCCAGCCGGGGCCAGTGCCCAGGTTTCTTTAAGAACCGGGAACACAGCCGATCCCGATGACGGGAGCTGGAGCTCCTGGTCCCAGGTTGCCAAATCGGGACTGCCGGGTAAAACTTCGCCGTCGAAATATATTCAGTATCAATATACTGCCATGGCCAATGAACTTTACCAGGGTCCGGTATTGAATGACATCACAATTGACTACAATATACCGGCCGGGATCAACGGAGAGCCCCAGGGAGACTTGAAGACAGACTTTTTCGTGCAAATACAGGGTTCGCAGGCCAGGATCAGATATACCCTGGCCGAGCCGGGCCGGGTCTCGATCAAAGTCTTTAATCTGCTTGGTCAGCAGGTCGCGGTGCTGGAGCAGGGGATGAAACCGGCCGGAAGTTACCAGCTTAACTGGGGCAAACAGGGGGCGATGTCCAACGGAATATACATTGTCCGCGCTCAACTTGGCCGGGAGCAATTTACCAAGAGGTTGGTGTTGGTAGAGTAACCGCCTAAAGGTCAGATTTGATCACCCCCGGGAAAAAGACGCAGAAGTTACTGCGTCTTTTTTATTCTCCATCGCCAGGATGTCCTGAATTGATTTGATAAATATCAGGCAGTTGAAATCATGATTTCATATTGCACAACCGGGTATATTTATGATATCATAACAGGTTGAACCCCAAAGCAAACCTAAACTCCGGCATCGGTTATGAACCAAAAAGACAGATCTCCGGTGATCGGGCTAAGCGCCCTGCGCAGCCCGGACCAGACCAGCTACCATCATATCCTGACCGGGCCCTATGTCCGGTGCATCACTGCGGCCGGGGGCTATCCGATCGTCCTGCCGGCGATAGTTGACCGCTGTCAGGAAGCCTTAGCCCTGGTGGACGGCCTGCTGCTGATCGGTGGGGGAGACATCGAAGGGAAGCACCTGGGAGCAGAGAACCATCCCAAGGCAAAATTCTTCAACCCCTTAAGGGACGAGTTCGAGTTGGCCATCATAAAGCTGGCGGCCCAAAGGAAAATTCCGATGCTGGGCATCTGCCGGGGCCTGCAGATCATGAACGTAGCCCTGGGCGGCTCGCTGTACCAGGACATCAATGACGAACAGGGCACGGACTTTGACCACCAGCGGGAGAAGACCCCGGACCTGCCGGTGCATGCGGTCAGCATCGCGGCCGAAAGCTGTCTGGCCTCCATCCTGGGGACCACCTCGGTCTCGGTCAACAGCGTCCATCACCAGGCGATAAAAGATGTTTCCTCCAAACTCAAAGCGGTGGCCTGGGCCCCGGACGGGGTGATAGAGGCGGCCGAGGCCTGCGGGGATTCCGGTTTCATGCTGGGGGTGCAGTGGCACCCGGAGCGGATGGCGGAAAAACAGCCGGAGCAGCTGAGGCTGTTTGAAAGATTTGTCGGGGCGGCGGGAAACTATACGCATGGGGGCTGAACTGGGTATACACTATCCAGTATCCAGTATCTAGTATCCGGTAGCCAGTAGCCAGTAGATTATAAAATAGTCGTAAGTTTTAAGACATCATAAAAGGAGCTAGGTTAATTGTCACAGGATCACATCCGTAATTTCTGCATCATCGCCCATATAGACCACGGGAAATCCACCCTGGCCGACCGCCTGCTGGAGGTAACCGGCACCATCATGAAGAAGGACATGCAGGAGCAGGTGCTGGACAGCATGGACCTGGAGCGGGAGCGGGGCATCACCATCAAGATGCATCCCATCCGGATGAACTACAAGGCCAGATCCGGGGAAGAATACGTCTTTAACCTGATAGACACCCCGGGCCACGTGGACTTCGGCTACGAGGTCTCCCGTTCCCTGGCCGCCTGCGAGGGAGCCATCTTAGTTGTAGACGCCACCCAGGGGGTGGAGGCCCAGACCGTGGCCAATCTTTACCAGGCCGTCAACCACGACCTGACCATCATTCCGGTGATCAACAAGATAGACCTGCCCTCGGCCGAGGTGGAAAGATGCCGGGTCCAGATAGTGGAGCTTTTGGGCTGCGATCCCTCCGAGATAATTCTGGCCAGCGCCAAGACGGGCCAGGGCATCCAGGAACTGCTGGAGGAGATCATCGTCCGGGTGCCGGCGCCCAAAGGCGAGGCCCTGGCCCCGCTGAAGGCCCTGATCTTCGACTGCATCTTCGACGTCTACCGGGGCGCGGTGCCCTACATCCGGATCGTGGACGGCCGGCTGGAGAAGGGGATGAGGATCAGGCTTTTCTCCAACCAAAAGGAATTCGAGGTCACCGAGGTGGGCACCCTGGGAATGGGGATGCACCCCAAGGCTTCGCTGGAACAGGGCGAGGTGGGCTACGTGGTGGGCGGGATCAAGACCGTCTCCGAAGCCCGGGTGGGCGACACCGTCACCGACGCCCGGAACCCGGCTCCGGAGGCCCTGCCGGGCTACAAGCAGGTGAAGCCAATGGTCTACGCCGGGCTGTATCCCACCGAGAACCAGCAGTATCCCGACCTGCGGGTGGCTTTGGAAAAACTGGTCTTGAACGATTCCGCTTTGCATTACCAGCCCGAGACCTCCAGCGCATTGGGCTTCGGCTTCCGCTGCGGGTTTCTGGGCATGCTCCACATGGAGATCGTCCAGGAGCGGCTGGAGCGGGAATACAACCTGTCGCTGATCAACACCGTGCCCAACGTGGAGTACCGGGTGATCCAGACCGACGGACAGGTGCTGGTGATAGACAACCCCTCCGACCTGCCCAACGAGGTCAAGGTGGAGCAGATCGAGGAGCCGTTCGTCAACGCCGAGATAGTGGTGCCGGCAGAGTTCATCGGCAACATCATGAAGCTGGGGCAGGACCGGCGGGGCATCTACCAGAAGCTGGAATACCTGGACCCCACCCGGGCCCTGCTGTTCTACCAGTTCCCGCTGTCCGAGATCATCTTTGATTTTTACGACAAGCTGAAGAGCCTGTCCAAGGGCTATGCCTCGCTGGATTATGAGTTCCTGGAATACCGCCAGTCCGACCTGGTGAAGCTGGACATCCTGATCAACGGCGACCCGCTGGATGCCCTCTCCGCCATCATCCACAAGGACCACGCCCAGGAGTGGGGCAAGCGCCTGGCGGTGAAGCTGCGCAAGATCATCCACCGCCAGCAGTACGAGGTGGCCATCCAGGCTGCCATCGGCAGCCGGATCATCGCCCGGGAGAGCGTCAAGCCCTACCGCAAGAACGTGATCGCCAAGTGCTACGGCGGCGACATCAGCCGCAAGCGCAAGCTGCTGGAGAAGCAGAAGGAGGGCAAGAAGCGGATGAAGCAGGTGGGCAACGTGGAGATCCCGCAGGAGGCGTTCCTGGCGGTGCTGAAGGTGGGCGACGAGGAAAGCGAATAGATACCATTGCAAATCAATGGAAATTCTAAATGTCAATATCGAAACTCTAAACAAACTCAAAATCATCAAATCTCAAATACTTCAAACTGATTAGTGATTTTAACATTTGAAATTAGTATTTGTTTAGGTTTTAGAGTTTTGAGTTTAGAAATTTGCAAAATTATGTTTCAAAATCTGTTCTCCGACAAGTTCAAGCTGGCCTTCCTGCTGGCCGCAGTATTGTTGGCCTGGGTGGCGGTGCTGGAGTTCATGTTCATTACCCAGCAGTCCATGGACCTGGAAAGGCTGAAGACCAGGAACGGGGAGCTGGAGTCCGACCTGGCCGGGCTGGCGGCCCTGGTGCCCAATAAACTGACCAAAGCCGAGGCCGAAAAGCAGGGATTCAAGAACATCTTCATCATGTACAACGACGAGGGCCGGGCGGTGGAAGTAAAGTTCGACAGGAACAAGTTTTAGGGAACAAAAACGGAGAGACTTCCGTAGTATTTCTAATAACCACAAAGACACTAAGGTACCAATGCTATAAAACAGAGAACAAAAGGGACTCAATTAAGACATGAAAGAAAAATACACCTTCAAAAAACTCTGGCACGACTGGCTGTGGCCCCTGATCTGGGCGGTGCTGGTGGTCAAACTGGTGATCAACCCTTTCATACTGGAAGCCTACCAGGTGCCCACCGGTTCCATGGAAAGCACCATCCTGCCGGGAGACTGGCTGATCGCCGAAAAATTCAGCTACGGCCTGCACATTCCATTCACCAATACATCCATCCTGCCCCTGACCTCGCCCAAGTCCGGCCAGGTGGTGGTCTTCAAAAGCCCGCTGGACGGGATCAACCTGGTCAAGCGCTGCATAGCTTCCGGCGGGGATACGGTGGAGGTAAAGAACAAAAGACTTTACGTCAACGGCCTGGAACGGAAAGAGCCTTTCGCCATCCACCGGGACAGCTTTTCAGTTCCGGTGATGAACCCGCCCCTGACCCAGGGGCAGTTCCAGAAGGAATGGGAACACCGGCAGCTGCTGCAGACCTATGCGGTGCGGGACAATTTCGGTCCAATAGTGGTCCCCAAGGACTGCTTCTTCATGATGGGCGACAACCGCGATGAGTCCTTTGACTCACGTTTCTGGGGGCCGCTGCCCCGCAATCTTATCCGGGGCCGGGCCCTGTTCGTTTACTGGTCGTTCGACCGGCTGTCGGAAATGCCGCTGTCCAGCCTGTGGCGCCGTTTCCGGCTGCAGAGGATAGGGCGGAAGCTTTGGTAGACCGGTGGTTTCGATACGCCCCGCCGTCGGCTGAGTGGCTGGTATTTCGATACGTTTACACTACTCAATGTCCAGCCGTATCGAAGCCAGGCGGGGCACTCAACCACCGGATGTACTTGTGCTGAGCGAAGTTGATGCATCGAAACCACCGGCCACTCGGCCAACGGCAGACAAGTACTGAAACACAGAACATCCAAATCACGGAACCATAAATCAAACACCCCGACACATAAGGAAATATTATGGCCGTTCGGCAGAACAACGTAAAAAAGTCATGGTACCGGGACTGGGGCGAATCCTTGATCTGGGCGGTGGTGATGGCTCTGATCATCCGGGCCCTGGTGATCCAGGCCTTCAAGATCCCCTCCGGCTCCATGGAGGACACCCTGCAGGTGGGCGACTTTTTGATGGTCAACAAGTTCATCTACGGGGTCAAGCTTCCGTTCACCGACAAGACCATCCTGCCGTCGCTGCGCCAGACCAAGGCCGGGGACATCATCGTCTTCAAGTATCCTTTGGACAAGCGGGATTTCATCAAGCGCTGCGTGGCGGTGGAGGGGGACACGGTGGAGGTGCGGAACAAGAAACTTTACGTCAACGGCCAACGCCCGGACGAGCCCTATGCCGTGAACAAGGCCTGGGGGGAAAGCATCAGCCTTCCCCAGATGCTGTCGGCGGAGCTTTGGCGCAATGATTATCAGCGGGACTGGGAACAGCGCAAGTTCCTGAACCTGCCGGTGCGGGATAATTTCGGACCGGTGGTGGTGCCCAAGGACTGCGTCTTTGCCATGGGTGACAACCGGGACAATTCCCTGGACTCCCGCTTCTGGGGGCCGCTGCCCAAGAGCCTGATCCTGGGCAAGGCGGTGTTCATCTACTGGTCCTGGGATTCCGAGAACGGCGAGCCGTTCTGGAAGGTCTGGGAGAACATCCGGTTCAACCGGCTGGGAGACATGATCAGGTAAAAGACACCGAACCCATCCGCAGATTTCGCAGATGGCCGCAGATTTATCTATTACACTGCTAATCCGAGAAAACACAGCAACTGATGGAGACAACCCATGTCCGACATTATGGTCAAGGCCGTAGAATCGAAAAAGGAACTGGAGCAATTCATAAAACTGCCCTGGACGATATACCGGAACAACAGCAGCTGGGTGCCGCCGCTGATCGCCGAACAGAAAAAAATGCTGGATGCCGGGCACAACCCATTCTTTCAGCATGCCCGGGCCGCCTATTTCCTGGCCGTCCGGAACGGGGAGACACTGGGGCGGATCAGCGCCCACATCGATGACAACAGCAACAAGTTCCACCACGAGAAATGCTGCTTCTTCGGCTTCTTTGAATCGGCGGACGATCCCAAAGTGGCCCAAGCCTTGTTTGCCGCAGCGGAAAAATGGGCCCGGGAGAACGGCATGGACACGGTGCGGGGGCCGTTCAATTTCACCACCAACGATACCGCCGGCCTGCTGATAGACGCCTTTGACCGCCCCCCGGTGATAGAGATGACCTACAACCCGCCGTACTATCCGGCCCTGGTCGAAGCCTGCGGATACGCCAAGGTCATGGACCTGTTGGCCTATTTCCTGGACGTCCAGCACATCGACCGCGACCGGATCAAAATGCTGGCCCGGCGGTGCGAACAAAAGGGGATCACCTTCCGCTCCATCAATAAAAAGGTGTTCGAGCAGGAGGTCAAGATATTCAAGGAGGTCTACAACCAGGCCTGGAGCCAGAACTGGGGCTTCGTTCCCCTGACCGAGGCCGAGATAGACCATTATGCCAAAAGCTTCAAGGACATAGTGGAGCCGGATTACGTGATCTTTGCCTTTGACGGGGAAAAGCCGGTGGGCTCGCTGTGGGCTTTGCCGGATTACAATTATGCCATCAAGCGGCTCAACGGAAAGATGGGCCCGCTGGAAATAATTAAATTCCTCTGGCACAAAAGCAAAATAACCCATACCCGGGTGATGACCGCCGGAGTGATAAAGGATTACCAGAAAAGGGGCATCGAGGCCGGACTGGTGAGCCGGGTGATAGAGAACGCCGTTAAAAAGGGCACCAAGACCGGGGAGCTTTCCTGGGTGCTGGAGAACAACCTGATGATGAACCGGCTGGGCGAGGCGGTGGGGGCCAGGGTCTATAAGACCTACCGGGATTACGAGAAAAAGCTTAATCAATGAATAAACCCACTTCTCCACTGGGGAAGAGCCTGCACTGAGTTAAGCAATATATTGCTGCAAACGAAAGAGGGCAGGGGTTAGGTCAAAAAAGCCGCCCTTATTACGGGCGGCTTTCTCAAAGTTACTTCTTGTTTCTTAAAAACTGCGGGTTCCATATCTCGGCTATCAAAATGGCCAGGGCCGCCAGCACAAACCCAAAGATGACATCGATCACGTAATGCAGCCGCAGGAACACCGTGGCCACGATCAGCAAGATCCCCACTGGAAGCATTACCGCGAAAAGTTTTTTGTGATGGGCGTGGGCATAATAGAGCACGATCAGGGTTATCCCGGTGTGGCCCGAAGGGAAGCAGTCCCGCTTGTTGAATTCGTTGGCGGTCAGAAAATCAAGGATCTGGTTTCCCCAGAACAACCCCTTGACCGGGGCCGCTTGGCTGCCGGTCAGGGTAAAGCGGGGCCCGATGGCCGGCACCAGCAGGTATCCCAGGTAGGAGATGAAGAACCCGATGGTCACCGCCAGGAACATGTGCTCCAGCTCGTGGTGCTTATTGTCGAAATGCAGGAATAAAGCCAGGACCACCGGCAGAAAGTAATAGCTGGAATAGGCCAGGGCCAGCACATCCACCATCCAGGGCGCGGTCAGGCTCTCCAGCCAGACGGTGGGATGAACCCCGAACATGGCGTAGTCGATCCTGATCAGATAGCCGTCCAGGTCCGGCCGGATGTACTGGATGATGTGTCCCAGGCTTTGAAATACCGGAAGGATGCCGGCGAATGGCGCCCAGCGCCGCAGCAGCTCAAAGAACTTGCAGGGCCGGCGGGTGTCCAGCCAGATCACCAAGCCGTAAACCCCTAAGGTCAGCCCGTAGATCAGGAATATCCAGGGCCAGCCTTTGAGCCGGGGCAGGTTCAGCAGGGTCAGCAGGCTCAAGCCCGAAACGAACCCCAGGTAGAGCCATTCCACTTTTTTCAGTTTTATTTTAAGCATCTTTCAATTTTAACATTCCCGGCAAATTAAGTCAATTATCCGGGGGTGAAATCTGAGGCCGGACGCCCCAGGAAGCCGGTATTGACAACTGCCGTCAATAGTCGTATACTCAAATCCCTGCCATCAAATGATGAGATCATGAAGATAAAATTAAACGGAAAAGATACCGAAACACCCGGGGGAGATACGATCGCCGACCTGCTGAAAATGCACGCTCTGCTGGGAAAGCCTTTGGTGGTGGAGCTCAACGGATCTATTGTAAAGAAAGACCTGTATGATGAGACCAAACTTGCCGAAGGTGATACATTGGAGATAGTGCGCTTGGTGGGCGGGGGATGACTAACCCTTCGACACTGGCTTCAACACGACTTCGATAAACTCAGCCTAACCGCTCAGGGTAATAAATCAAAAATCAACCCCTCGGCCCCGCTCAGGGCAAGAAATCAAAAATAAAAATATGCTGAAACCATTGGTGATCGCCGGGAGAGCGATAAGGTCGCGCCTGTTCCTGGGCACCGGCAAGTTCTCCAGCTCCGCCGTCATGGCCCGGGCCCTGGAGGCCTCGGGGGCCGAGATCGTGACCGTGGCCCTGCGCCGGGTGGAATTCGACAACCCCCAGGATGACATCATCTCCCACATCGACCAGAAAAAATACCTGCTGCTTCCCAACACCTCCGGGGCCCGCGACGCCGAAGAGGCGGTCCGCATTGCCCGGCTGGCCCGGGCGGCTTCCGGCTGGAACTGGCTGAAGCTGGAGGTGACCCCCGAGCCCAATTATCTTCTGCCCGATCCGGTGGAGACGCTGAAGGCGGCGGAGATCCTGATCAAGGAAGGCTTCATCGTGCTGCCCTATATCAATGCCGACCCGGTGCTGGCCAAGCGCCTGCAGGAGGCGGGATGCGCGGCGGTGATGCCGCTGGGCTCGCCCATCGGCTCGGGGCGGGGGATCAAGACCGCCGACCAGATCCGGATCATCATCCAGCAGGCCACGGTGCCGGTGGTGGTGGACGCCGGGCTGGGCCTGCCCTCCCACATCTGCCAGGCCTTTGAGCTGGGGGCCGATGCGGTGTTGTTGAACACCGCGGTGGCGGCGGCCCAGGATCCGGTGCAGATGGCCAGATCGTTCAAGCTGGCGGTGGAGTCGTCCCTGGCCGGACTGGAAGCCGGGCCAATGTCCGAGGGCGAGGCCGCCTCCGCTTCCAGCCCGTTGACCGGTTTTTTGAGATGAGTCCGTTCCACGAAATAATAGGTTCCCTGGACAGTTCCCGGATAAAAAAAGACCACCAGAACGTCACTACCGGGCAGGTCAAGGCCCTGCTGGAAGCCCTCGGTTCCGGAGCTGTCCCCCGTCCCGAAGATATCTCCATTCTGGTGTCTCCGGCCGCCGCCGGACTGCTGGAACCCATGGCCCAACTGGCCAAAACCATCACCACCCGGCGCTTCGGCAAAACCATCCAGTTGTACGCCCCGTTGTACATCTCCAACTACTGCAGCAATTCCTGCGTCTATTGCGGGTTCAACGTCCACAATAAGGTCAACCGCCGGACCTCTGGTCCCGGGGAGATTTTGTCCGAAGCCCGGCTGATAAAGAACCAGCACCTCTCCCAACTATTGCTGGTGAGCGGTGAATGCCCGGCCGAGGTAAGCGTCGAACTGCTGGAGGCGACCGCCCGCGACCTGAAGGGAATGTTCCCGTCCCTGTCCATAGAAGTATACCCCATGGATACACCGGACTACGCGCGGCTTTACCAGGCGGGAATAGACGGGCTGGCCATTTACCAGGAGACCTACGACCAAGACCTTTACTCCATTGTCCATCCGGCCGGGCCCAAGCGCGATTACCAGTACCGGCTGGGGGCCCCGGAGAGGGGCGCGGCGGCGGGCTTCCGGCAGATCGGACTGGGGTCGCTGCTGGGGCTGAACGACTGGCGGGTGGAATCGCATTACCTGATGCACCACGCCGCCTACCTGATGAAGCATTACTGGAAGAGCCAGATCTCCGTCTCCTTTCCCCGCTTAAGGCCGGCGGCCGGGGGGTACCGCCCGGAGTTCCCCGTCAGCGACCAGGAGCTGGTGCAGATGATCTGCGCCTTCAGGCTGATGCTGCCCGACGCCGGACTGGTGCTTTCCACCCGGGAACCGGCGGAACTGCGGGACAACCTGATAGGCCTGGGCATCACCAAAATGAGCGCCGGGTCCAAGACCGCCCCGGGCGGTTACCTCGACAGGCTCGGTAACAACCTAGACGAGCAGGGCCAGCCGGCCGAAGGGCAGTTCAACGTTTGCGACGACCGGCCGGTGGAGGAGGTAGCGGCGAGCATCAGACAAAAAGGGTACGATACGGTGTGGAAGGACTGGGATTCTGGATTTGAAAAACAAAACGAAAATCAAGGGCAGAATATAAAAATAGAAAATGGAAAGTAAAAGTCAACGGCTGAAAGCCTTTCAGCAAATAGATCTCTATCCGGTCACCGACCAGGGGCTGTCCCTGGGCCGCACCGACCTGGAGGTCCTTGATGGCCTGATAGCCGGGGGCGCCAGGATAGTCCAGCTGCGGGAAAAGCACATCTCCAAAAAAGATCTTTACCATCTGGCGCATGCCTTCCGGCAAAAGACGTCCAAGGCCGGGGTGCTGCTGATCATCAACGACCACCTGGACATAGCCCTGGCCTGCGGGGCCGACGGGGTGCACCTGGGACAGGACGACCTGCCGCCGGCTGCCGCAAAAGAACTGGCCCCCGAATTGATAATAGGCGTTTCCACCCACAACCTGGAAGAGGCTTTGAAAGCCCAGGAGCAGGGGGCGGATTACGTCAACATCGGCCCCATCTTTGCCACCCAGACCAAGGAACTTTCCATGAAACCGCTGGGGCCGGAGGCCATCAAAGAAATTGCTCCGCAGCTGAAGATTCCATTCACGGTGATGGGGGGTATCAACCGGTCCAACATCCAGGAGGTCTTGCAGGCCGGGGCCGGGAAGATCGCGGTGGTCACCGCCGTCACCAAGGCCGGGGATATAGGACAGGCGGTTCAGGAACTGCGGAAGACGATCAGCGGATTCTCAGCCTGAATCCTTAAGTTGACTTTCGGCATCAAATGTAATAGAATGCAGGGCACATTAATAAGGAACGGAGATACAGATGTACAGTGAAAAGGTGATGGATCACTTCATGAATCCTCGCAACATGGGGGAGATCGAGAACCCCGACGGGGTGGGAATGGTGGGCAATCCGGTCTGCGGGGACATGATGAAGATCATGCTGAAGATAGACAAGGACGTGGTGACCGACGTCAAGTTCAAGACCTTTGGCTGCGGGGCGGCCATAGCCACCTCCAGCATGGCCACCGAGCTGGTGAAGGGCAAGACCATCGAAGAGGCTTTGCAGGTCACAAATAAAGCGGTGACCGAGGCCCTGGACGGCCTGCCCCCGGTCAAGACCCACTGTTCGGTGCTGGCCGAGGACGGGATCCGGGCGGCCGTCAATGATTATCTGGTCAAGCAGGGAAGGCCGGGACTGAAACTTTCCGAGGCAGCTCATGAGCACGGCCCAGAGGAAAAAGAGTAAGACTGTAATTATTCCGGAAAAATAAAAATCCCCCCGCTGGACACTGAGCATAGTCGAAGTGCGGCGGGGGGATTTTTTGTTTCCAGGTCAGACTACTTTATCATTACCAGCTTCTTGGTAAATCTTGACTCTCCGGCCTCCAGCCGGTAAAGGTAGACCCCGGCAGCCAACTGGCGCCGGCCGTCATCCCGGCCGTCCCATTTGACGGAATAGCTTCCGGCCGGCTGCTTGGAGTTCACCAGCGTCCGCACCAGCTGGCCGGCCACGTTGTACACTTTAAGGGCGACCCTGTTCTCGGCAGGCAGTTGGTAGGATATGGTGGTGCCCGCCCCGAAAGGATTGGGGTTGTTCTGGAAAAGGGCCAGCACCAGCGGTTTCAAAGTGCCCGGCAGTCCGCCGGTTATGCCTAACACGGGCTGGACCTTGAGATAGACGTCATCCACCACCCAACCGAAGGCAGTTGTGGCAGCGTCCGACTTGAGCCGCATCCTGAATAAAATACTGTCGTTGGAGCCCTTGGTCGAAAAGATGGGATTTACTGCAATAGTATCCAAAGCCCAGGATGATTTCAGAGAGGTCCTGGCCTTAAGAGTGGTCCAGGTGCTTCCGTCCTTGGATGCTTCTACGAAAGCGCTGTCACCGGCACCGATTATCCCCTTGGACCACATATAAAGGTTAACCCACCTGCTGTTATCAGCGTAAGCATCCAAATTGTAACCATAGTCAGTTTTAAGCTGCAGTACAAGGCTGGAATTGACGGGGTAATTGGTGGTTCCAGTCCGCATGCAGTTAGGGGCGGAGCGCGGTCCGGTAATATATGTCCTCCAGGGGTTGGTGCCGGCCAGGGTATCGAATAAGGCCAGCATCGCCGGGCTGTCGAAATTCGTCACCAATGCCGAATCGACCGTTACGAAGGAATGATAGCCGCTGGCCGGGCTGCGTCCGGTGTTATGCATGCTGGAGGTATCCACCGCCGTGATGTAGTAATAGACTGTGTCGCCGGTGTATAGGTGGGCCGGCAGAATGATGTTCCCGGAAAAACTGCTGCCAACCGAGGTCATTTGGACCGGGGGATATTCCGAACCCGAATTCACCTTGTAATGGATGTATCCGGAATCCGGAAACACCCCGTAATTGTCGGTGATGGTGGCGCTGGCCTTGTATGGCCCGGAAAGGTTGATGGTGTTGGTCAGTGTGTTGTGGGTTATCACCGGGGCATAGGGGTCGGGTCCGGCGTAGAAGGAGTAATAATTGTAGGGGGCCCCACCCGGCAGGGTCTTGTTAAGCCCGTTGTTGTTGAGGGCGTAAATGAAATAATCTATCCGGGCTCCGCTGTGGGCCGGAATGGAAGCCTGGTAAAGTCCGCCGCCCATGTCGGTCATCAGGGTCCGGTTGGCGTAGGGCAGGGTGCCGTCGTCATCCCAGTACAGGTAGACCTGGGCCACTCCGGCGCTGGAGGTTACGGTGGTCTGGACGAGATAGGGGGACAAGGTGTCTTCGGTGTCGGTCAGCGGGGTATGGGCTATCTGGATGTCGCCCATGAACCATTTTACCATCCGGTCCATGACCGTGTCCCTTACCGTTTCCGAGGTGATGGCTTCAAAGCCGAAACCGGTGTAGATCACCTTGTAGGCCCCGGAATATTTGACCCCGGCCAGGCCCGAAGTGAACCCGGAGTATCTAAGAATTGAATCGGCCCCGGCCCGGGGGGTGAAATAATCATAATACTGGGAGATGCCGTAGGGCTGGAGGATCGAGAAAGCCAGGCCGTTGCTTATCGGATCACCGGTTACCCCCAAAATTGAGGTTATTGCGCTGTGGTCGCCGCCGTAAGTGGCATGGAGGTAATCCTGATAAAAAGCCTCTGTCTCCGCGTTATACTGGTTATCGGGCAGTCCGGTGGGGTCGGCCAGGTCCCAGCCGATGTCCTGACCGGAGAGGTAGAGATTGCCGCCTTGGTCAAGAAAAGTCCGCAGTGCGGCCCGGTCCATGGAGTCCAGGGTGGGGGAGGCCCATTCACAGAGCCAGATGACGGTGTTATACGACTTTAACAGGGAGGTATCCGGTGCGCCTCTTTGAGAACGGTCGTAACGGTCGTAAAAATATCCCAGCTTGGAGATGGATTTGCTGTAAAGAGTGTCAACATTGCGGGCTCCGGTATCGTCGTCCAGCAGCAGGATCGGCGAACGCTCTATCTGGACGTAGAAGGTGTCGGTGCGGCTTTCGGCATCGGCGGTGATGTCCACAATGAACATGGCCCAGTGTGGCAGAGCGGTGTTGTCCACTGTGAAATCAAAGCTGGAAACGGAATTGGTGAAGCCGCCGTTAATGGCCCCGTAGCCGGCGGTGCTGGTATTGATAGTGACCGCATAGTCGGTGCTATGGATAGCTGCGCTTACCGAAGCGGCATCGCCCCACCAGTTTTTCAGAGACAGGGACAGGAAAACGGACTCTCCGGCCTCGGCTATGCCGTTGCCTCCGTCGGTGACCAGGTGGGATTGGTATTTGACCAAGGGTACTGGTGTGACGGTCAACGCTTTGTAAGCATTGATCCGGCCGGTGCCCAGCAACCCGGCGTAAGCCGGGTTCAGGGCGTCTATGTTGTCGGTGGTCATGATCAGCTGGGTGGCCACCTGGGTGTTGTTCCAGGTTGGATTATTGGCCCAGATCAGGCCGGCCACGCCGGCCGCCACCGGGCTGGCCATGGAAGTGCCGTCCCAGGAGTCATAAGAGTTGGAGTATGCAGTGCTCAGTATGGCAGAGCCCGGGGCTGAGACATCAATGGTGGTGCCGTAATTTGAGAAGGATGATTTTGCATCCAAAGAAGTGGTGGCGGCCACAGAAACCACGTTATTGTAGGCCGATGGGTAGTGGGGGGCAGAGACGGCGTCGTTCCCGGCCGCGCAGACAATTACCGAACCAGCTTCCCATGCATAATTGATGATATCCTGAGCGAACTGGCTGTAGCCCGAGCCGCCCCAGCTGCAGTTGATGACCTTGGCTCCGTTCTCGGCGGCATAGGCGATCCCGTCGTAGCCGAAATAAATGTAAGACTTGCCACCGGTGGCGGTGTAATCATTATCGTAGCTGCATTTGATGGCCATAGCTTTGCAACTCCAGCCAATGCCGGACACGCCGGTCCCGTTATTGGTCACGGCCGAGGCGTCCCCGGCCACATGCGTTCCGTGGTCATTGTTATCATCATAAACATTTGGGTCGTTGTCCCCGGCCGGGGCGGTTACGGCAATGTCCGGCCCGGCAAAGTCCCAGCCCCGGATGTCGTCCTTGTAGCCGTTACCGTCATTATCCAGACTGTCGATGTCGCCGAAGACACCCAGGCTGTCGTAAGTGCTGGGCCAGTTGTCCAGCTTTCCGTTGTGGTTGATATCCTCCACCGGGTTGATCCAGATATTGGCGGCCAGGTCGGGGTGGGTCACCTGGACCCCGCAGTCCACGATGCCGATCCAGACGGTGGTATCCCCTGTTGAGATGTCCCAGGCGTCACCGGCCTGGATCTTGCCCAGGAACCACTGGCTGCCGTAAGACGGATCGTTAGGTGTAGTGGTCTCCATTTTATAGCCGTAACGCGGTTCGGCATACTCCACCTGGCCGGTGTTTTTCAACTGGGTGCAAAGGGCCATGATGTCGGCGGTCCCCGAAACCTTGGCCTGACAGATCCTGGAAAGACCCTGTCCGGAGTTACTCTTGGCTAGACTCTTATGGGGATATAGCATTTTTAGCTTATCCAGGCCATGTTGCTGCAGCACGTCATCCACCTGCGGTACCCCGCAGGAGAAACCCTTGGCATCCAGGACGGGGTGCGTCTTGAGTTTGAATATCACTACCCCCTTAAGGTAGGGGTTGGTGGTAGCCCGGTTGTTTTCCGCCCGGCCCGGCCCGGCCAGCGCCAAAAGGCAGAAGGCCGTTAAAATGACAAAAACTTTTTTCATAGATCTCCTTATTATTAGATTTTAGCTTTAAAATTACCCGAAAAAGCAATTATTTATGATACTCCCATAAACGGCGCTTGTCAAGATGTAATCATATAAAAATATAGCCCAGTTTTTTCTAACCTTGTATTAACCCGGAATAAGTGGTATATTATCTTATGAATGTTCCTTAAAAATTCAAACTATATTGACTTAAGGCCTTGTAAATAGTATACTTAATCTTTTAGGAAGATAATAATGCCGACCTACGAATACCAATGCATAAAATGCGGCCACCGGTTTGAAGAACTTCAGTCCATAAAAGCCCTTCCGCTCAATTCCTGCCCGGTCTGCAGCGGTCAGGTGGAACGTTTGATAGGAACCGGTTCTGGTTTTATTTTCAAAGGAGCCGGATTCTATGCCACCGAATACAGAAGCTCCGAATACAACAAAAGCGCCAAGGCCGATTCCGACAAAATCGTCGCCATACCAACACCAGCGCCTTCCCCCGCCGCCAATAAAAGCTCTGAAGGAGATAAAAAATGAAACAGATCAAATTATTTCTTTTGGCTTCTATGTTCCTAGTCTCCCTGGCCGCAGCCCAAACCGGCCCGTTGGATTTCAGCGGGGTCAACAACCTGAACACCGGGCTGGGGAATTTGTTCGACACTTCCCGGTTCACCATGCAGCAGAGTTTTTCCATGGGCTACGCCTCCTCGGGGAAGGCCAGCCTGCTGTCAAACACCTACCGCAACACCTTGAATTACCAGCTTTCCCAAAAGCTGGAACTTAAACTGGACCTGGCCTACAGCTATCTGCCGGCGGCCTTCAACAAATCGGCCTACCAGCTCGACAACCGCCGCCAGGGGATGTTCCTGCCTTCATTCGGGCTTAAATACCAGCCCTCCCAAAATTTAATGATCCAGTTCGAGTACAACAGCCCGGGAAGCTACGGATCCAATTATCTGCTGGGGCGGTAATCTCATTTGCCGGAAAACCTGATCCCAGGAGCCCCACAAAAAACAGAAAAAACAACCCTTAACCAATAGCATTCGGGAGAAGATATAGCATTTTAAGGTAGGAGCAATCATTTCTGACAGCTTTGCGGCAACCTATTATCAATGCTATTGCCAAGGGAGATGTTATGATCAAACCAACCGCCATAATCTCAACCATCATTTTACTGCTGGCAGCAACAGCTTCGGCCGAGACTACCGGCAACACAGCGCTGTCGTTCTTAAAGATCGGGGCCGGAGCCAGGGCAGCCGGGATGGCCGATGCCGGGATCGCAGTGATTTCCGATGCCTCGGCCTGCTACTGGAACCCCGCCCGGCTGGCGGCCGTTCCCACCAACCACAGCCTTCATTTTCAGCACCACCAGTGGATAGCCGAGACCTCGGTGGATGAGATCTATTACGCCTATAGTTTTGGCCGGCACCGGCTGGGGGCAGCGGCCCGGATGCTGTCCACCGGGGATATCCCCTTAAGGGAGGATCTGCCGGCCGAGGATCCCATAGCCCAGTACCAGGCCTACGATCTTTTTGCCGGGCTCTCCTACGCCTTTTCTCCCATCCCGGAACTGGCCCTGGGGATTTCCTACCGGAGGCTCTACGAAAAGATCTATCTGAACACCGGCTACGGCTACAATCTGCAGGCCGGCATCGACATCAGGATCAAAGAACTGGGGCTGGACCTGGCCGGCACCATAGACAACCTGGGGCCGCGCTTCAAACTTGACAAAGAGCTTTACAAACAACCCACCACCTTCAAGGTCGGCGCCGGGTTCAGCCCTGACAAGACGCTGTTCAACGGACGGGGCCTGCTGGCTCTGGATGCGGTCAAGGCCATAGACGCCGCCTGGCAGGTCCGGACCGGGCTGGAATATCTCTGGCGGGACCAGGCGGCCCTGAGGCTGGGGTACAAGACCGGTCATTCCAGCGAAAGCTTCAGCGCCGGGCTGGGACTGAAGTGGCGGGGCTATTCCTTCGATTACGCCTTCGTGCCCCACGATTATGACCTGGGCACCAGCCACAGGTTCTCGCTGGGACTGGGATTTTGAAATACCCGGCGTTCATTCTGGCCCTGGCGGTCCTGGTCCTGGCCGGGGGAGGAAGGCTTCAGGGGCAGGGAACTGAAGAAAAGATTTACAATGACCGCTGGCTGGCCCGGGACAAGGTTTCGCATCTGGCGGTAAGCGCCGCCCTGGTGGGTTTCAGCTATCACCTGCTGCGTTACGAGCAGCGGGAAACAGGAGCATCATCCAGGAACCTGGCGGCGGGAATAAGCCTGGGCTGGGGCCTGGCCAAGGAAACCCGCGACGCTTCCCGCCCCGGCAATCATTTTTGTTTCAAGGATCTGACCGCCGACCTGCTGGGGGCGGGTCTGGGCATACTAATCTTCACCACCAAATAAAAATCAACTGGCAGCAATGGGACTAGAAGGCAATTTAAAAGATTTTGATCTGGCCGACATCCTGCAGCTTATCAGCCTGGGCAAGAAGACCGGGGTCTTGAACGTGTCCACCGAAAGCGACAAGGGGGCCATATTCTTTGAGGAAGGCACCGGGGTGTCCGCCTCGGCCGGAGACATTCTGGGGGACAGCGCCATTACCCGGATCCTGCGCTGGCGCAAGGGATCGTTCATCTTCAAGCCCGACGAGACGGTGGACCAGCACAACGTCCAGGCCCCCATCATGCACCTGGTGCTGGAGGCGGCCCGGCAGATAGACGAATGGGATGACATCCAGAAACTGATCCCCTCGCTGGATATGATCCTGACCATCGAGGAAAAGCCGCCGGCCGGCACCGAGGACATCCAGCTGCAGCCATTGGAATGGAAGGTGCTGGCCACGGTGGACGGCTCCCGGCCCATCACCCAGATCATCAAGGATTCCCACCTGGGAGATTTTGAGACCTGCAAGGTCCTTTACGGGCTGCTGTCTTCGGGCCTGATTAAAGTTCTGCCGGCCGTAAAGCCGGCCCCGCCCGAGGAAAAGCCCCAGGCTCCGCTTCCGCCCGCTCCCGTTCCGGCGCCCAAGCCTGTGGCGGCGGAACCGCCCAAGCCCGAACCGGAAAAGAAAGGGGTTTTGGGGGGGTTGTTCGGCAAAAAGAAATGACACCGAAGAAAAACCATGGTCTTCGGTGTTTTGCCGTTTAACCGGGGGTGTTTTTCCATTAACAATAAGATCAATAGAATAAAGATCGGTGCCGAATGAAAACCGCAAAAATTCAGATGCTGATCCTGGCGGGTATTTCAGCCCTGCTGTTCAATGCTCCGGCTTCGGCCCAGAAGATCTCCCCTTCCCTGCAGCAGGCCATCGGCCGGGGAGCCAAGGGAACAGAATATGTTTGTTGGGTGACTTTGGCCGACAAACAGGGTTCAGTTTACAAAAGTACACTGGAGAAAAGATCCCTGGACCGCCGCCAGAAGCTGGGCCGGGCCCTTAGTTTTGGCGACCTGCCGGTATCAGGCAAGTACATTGAGGCCATCAAGAATTCCGGGGCCAAGTTGAGGGTGGTCAGCCCCTGGTTGAACGCAGTCAGCATTGTGGCCAGCGCCGACCAAATAACAAATCTTGTTCAGCTGCCATATGTCTCCAAGCTCGATCTGGTGGCCCGATTTAAGGCCGAAAACGACTTTAAAACCGCCAAGCCGGTCAGCCCAAAATCACTGCCGGCCCTGGATTATGGTTCTTCCGATGCCCAGATAAAAATGTTGAACATAGACCAACTCCACGCCAAAGGCTACACCGGCAGCGGCATCCGGATCCTGATCATTGACACCGGTTTTGACCGCCAGCACGAGACCCTCTTAAGGACCAGCGTGGTGGCCGAACGGGATTTTCAGAGGACTGTTCCTGCACGAGACCAGTACGGTGATACCTTGTCTTATCATAGGCCAGACAGCATCACTTCCTTTGAATTGGATCAGGACATCACCAGGGAACAAACCAACCACGGCACCGGGATGCTCTCCATTGTCGGCGGATATAAGAGCGGATCCCTGATAGGCAGCGCCTACAATGCCGATTTCGTGCTGGCTAAGACAGAAAAATATTATTCCTACAATGGGACTCGTGCGGACATCTATCAAGAAGAGGATTGGTGGGTGGCGGCTTTGCAGTGGGGGGATAGCCTGGGTGTTGATGTGGCCACCAGCTCTTTGGGATACAGGCAATGGGCAGATACCACCGTAAGGTCTTCTTATACCTACAGCCAAATGAACGGGGATGCGGCCTTTTGCAGCCGGGCCGCCGACAGTGCGGTCTCCCGGGGAATCGTGGTGCTGAACTCAAATGGAAATGTCTCTACCAATACCAGACCCGACACATGCATAGTTGCCCCAGCCGACGGCGACAGCGTCATTGCGGTGGGCGGTGTGCGAGCTACCGATAGGCTATGGGCCAATCCTTCGATCGGGGACGGAGCATCTACCGGTCCGGCGGCTGACAGCATAAAAATACAGCGTTTTGGCGGAGCTGATTCAGTCTTGATCCGCAGAATAAAACCTGATGTGGCCGCCGCCTGGCAGACCTATTATGCAAATAACCGGGATACAGTGAACTACAGCCAGATAGTCACCAGCACCGGCACTTCAGGGGCCTGCGCCCTGACAGCTGGCCTGTGCGCCCTGCTGCTGGAGGCGCATCCATCCTGGGGCCCCAAACAGGTGATGGACGCATTGAAACACAGCGGCAGTAACCGCTATACAGTAGAAACATACCTGGCCCATCCCGAAAGCATCGGCACCGACCAGAGCCAGTTTGCCGCTATCACGTCAGGCCACCGTTACTACATAGACAACAACAACGGAACGGTGCTGGACCTTTATGACGCCTACCGCATCGGGTGGGGCATCCCGGACTGGCTGGCGTCGTTGAATTACACCGCACCCGAAGTGGTGCTGCCGGAGAGTGACCAGCTGCTGGAACCTTATCCCAACCCTGCCAAGCCGGACGCCGCCGGAATTTACCTGCCCTATTTCCTGGCCCGGGATTCCTACAACGTAAGCATCCGGGTCTATACCCTGGACGGCAGGATGCTGCGACAGATGGATTACGGCACCCAGCTGGCCGGGGAATATCCGGGCCAGCGCCAGCCCCGTCCGTCATCGCTGCCGGTGACCGGCGGCAATCCCGGCGGGTACTGGGACCTGAAGGATGACAAGGGGAAACCCGCTCCCTCGGGGCTTTACCTGGTGATACTTTCCACCGGCTGGAACCAGTCGGTCAAGAAAGTGGAGGTGGTCCGGTGATCCGGTTTTGAAATATCAAAGAAACAGAA
>JAURWH010000011.1 GCA_030655055.1 bacterium | reverse complement strand
GGCCTTATACCACAGCTCTTTTAAACGGGTGAATTTTCCTGCGGTCATAATTTCTTCAGACCGGCATGACAGTTTTTGCTGAATTTGGGAGGCGATCGAAGCGCCGCCTTCATCCGGAGTGTAATGAACCATTAATGTTCTCATAATCTCTCCTTGTTTTATAATGTCACCCGAATCTTCCGGTGATGTATTCCTCGGTGGTCTTATTTTTGGGATTGGTGAATATTGTGGCCGTGTCTCCGTACTCTATAAGTTTGCCCAGCATTAAGAAGGCCGTCTGGTCCGAGACCCGGGCCGCCTGCTGCATGTTATGGGTCACGATGACGATGGTGTACTTTTCCTTGAGCTTGAAGATCAGTTCCTCTATCTTGGCGGTGGCTATTGGATCCAACGCCGAGGCCGGCTCGTCCATCAGGATAACTTCCGGCTCCACCGCCAAGGCCCGGGCAATGCAGACCCTTTGTTGCTGTCCCCCCGAAAGCTCCATGGCCGAGCGCTGCAGCCGGTCCTTGACCTCGTCCCAGATGGCCGCCTCTTTAAGCGATCGCTCCACCACTTCCTCCAATCTGCCCTTGGAATATGCTTTCTCGCCCATCCTCAGCCCAAAAGCCACGTTCTCGTAAATGGACTTGGGAAAGGGGTTGGGCCTCTGAAAGACCATCCCCACCTTGCGCCGCAGTTCCACCACGTCTATGTTTTTGTGATAGATGTCCTCCCCGTCCAGCAATATCTCCCCCTCGGTTGTCACTCCCTCTATCAGCTCGTTCATCCGGTTGATGGACCGCAGCAGGGTGGATTTTCCGCAGCCCGACGGCCCGATGATGGCGGTCACCTTTTTTTCGGGAATGTCCATGGAGATCTCCTCCAGGGCCTTGGTGCGGTGGTAGAAGAGGCTGAAATCAATTATTTCCAAGCGGTTTTCCCTTGTTTCCATTCTATCTTCCTTTGCTAAGCTGTCTTCTGGTGCGGGATCTGATGATGATGGCGATGATATTGAGCGAAAAGGTCAATGCCAGCAGTACCAGGGTGGCGCCCATGGCTATGGGTACGGTGGCGTCTATATCCGGAGACTGGGTGGTCATCACGAAGATGTGATAACCCAGGGTCATGAACTGGTCGGTTGGCAGTTTGGGCAGGTAGGGCAGGTAATAGGCCGCGCCGGTGAACATGATGGGCGCCACCTCCCCGGCTCCCCGGCTGACCACCAGCACCACTCCGGTCAGTATGCCGGGGATGGCCTGGGGCAGCACCACATGCCGGATGGTCTGCCATTTGGTGGCTCCCAGAGCCAGGGCCCCGGCCCTTTCCGCCTGGGGCACCGCCCTCAGGGCCTCCTCGGTGGCCACGATGATGATCGGAAGGTTCATCAGGGCCAGGGTCAGCGAGGCCCACAGAATACAGGGCTGGCCAAACAGGCCGCTCTGCCCCAAAGACCGGTCCAGGCCTCCGCCGATGAACTGGATGAAGAAGCCCAGCCCGAACAGGCCGAAGACTATGGAAGGCACCCCGGCCAGGTTGTTGACCGCCCCCCGGATCAGTTTGGTTAAAAAGAAATCAGACCGGGCGTACTCGTGCAGGTACACGGCCGTGGCCACGCCCACCGGCACCACCGCGATCAGCATCAGGATCAATGAGAAAACCATCCCGAAGATGGCCGGGAATATCCCGCCCTTGGTCATGCCCTCTCGGGGCGGCTGGGTCAAAAACTCCCAGCTCAGGCTTTTAAAACCTCCAATTATGACTGTGCCCAGTATCACTGCCAGAATGGCCAGGATCAGCAGCACCGCCGACCCGGTCAGGCCGATCTTAAGCTTATCCCCTATTTTTCTTATTTTTGTTTTATAATTCATATCAGTCTATTTCCTGGCTCCGTACAATTTGATCATCAGGCCGTCAAACAGCGCCCAGGAGACCAGGTTTATCACAAAGGTGGCCAGGAACAGCACCAGTCCTATGAAGAATAAGGCGTGATAGTGCCCGCCGCCGAAGACCACCTCCCCCAGCTCGGCCGCAATGGTGGCGGTCATGGTCCGGGTGGATTCCAGCGGATTGAACGACAAAAGCGGGGCGTTGCCGGCGGCCATCAGCACCACCATGGTCTCGCCCACCGCCCGGCCCATGCCGAACAGCACCGCCGCCGATACCCCGGGCAGGGCCGCCGGCAGCACCACTTTGACCGCGGTCTGCCAGGGGGTGGCGCCCAGCCCCAGAGCCGCCTCCCGGTAAGATCTGGGCACGGCATTCAGGGCGTCCTCGGCCAGGGAGTAAATGGCCGGTATTATGGCAAACCCCAGGGCTATGCCGGCATTGACGGCATTAAGGCGGTAGGTCCAGCCGAAGACGCTTTTCAGGAAAGAGGCCATTATTATCAGGGCAAAGAACCCCAGCACCACCGAGGGTATCCCGGCCAGCAATTCCACCACCGGCTTGATGAACTCCTTGAGCCGGCGCCCGGCGAACTCCGAGCTGTAGAGGGCCGCTCCGACGGCCGTTGGTACCGCAAAAACCAGGGATATCAGGGTCACTTTTAAACTGCCAAGGATTATCGGCCACAGCGAGAACCGGGGATTATCCGACACCGGCTGCCAGTCGATCCCCTTGAAGAATTGCCCGAAGGTTATCTCCTGCATCACTTCCCGGCTGAAGAAGATCGGCAATGTCTCCCGCAGTATGAACAGAAAAATCAGGAATATCGCGATGATGGCCAGGGTGGCGGTGATCTTGATGTTGCCCTCTATCACGGATTCCCAGAAGTAACGGAACCTTTTTTTCTGGAGGCTCATGAAGTTGATCCTTATAACAACGCCTAAATCCAGAGGACCTTGGGCCGGTAAAAGTCCCCTGGATCAGGCATTCATGGTTTTGACCGGCCTATTTTATGGTAAAATAACCGACTTTTTTCACTATCTCCTGTCCTTCGGGAGAAAGGACCCAGTCCACCAATTTTTTCATCTCACCGGAAGGCTTGCCCTGCAGGTACCAGTAAAGGTTCCGGGCCAGTGGATACTGCCCGCTCTTGACGGTTTCGGTGGTGGGCTTAAAGCTGCCCTTGGCGGTCTTGATGGCCACTTCCTTGACGCCCTTGGCATAGGCGGCTCCGCCGTATCCGATCCCGTAGACATCCTTGGCCACGGCATTGACCACCGCCGCGGTGCCGGGCAGGGACTGCATGCTGGAGGTGTAATCGGCATTCTTCAGGGCCACTTCCCGGAAGAATACGTAGGTGCCCGAGCTGTTCTCGCGGCCGTAGACAATGATCTTGGCGTCCGGCCCGCCCAGCTGGGACCAGTTGGTGGTGTATCCGGTGTAGATATCCTTGATCTGGTCCAGGGTCAGCTCGCTGATCTGGTTCTTTTCGTTAAGATACAGGGTCACACCGTCCTTGGCCACCGGCACCTCATATCCCAGGCTGAAATAGCGGTCCCGCAGTTTCTGTTTTTCCGAATCCTTCATGCTGCGGGAGGCCTGGCAAATGTTGGTGGCGCCGTTGATCAGGGCGGCGATGCCCACCCCCGACCCGCCGCCGGTGACCTGGATCACCGTTCCGGGATTTTTCTGCATGTAAATTTCAGCCCAGCGCTGGCCCAGCATCAGCATGGTGTCTGATCCTTTCAGGGTTATGGCCTTGCCGGCCAGGGACATCCCGGCCATGACAGCGACCAGAGCCACCGCCGCAAATATGATGATTTTTTTGGTCATTTTCAATTCTCCTTATTTATTTATTCTTAGAACTTGATCTGCATCTGGGCGATCAGCCGGTCGGTCTGGTAGGTCTTGTACTTGGGGTGCTGGTCCATGATCATCATGTCGGTGTTGTACAGGGTGCGGTCGGCCGACAGGGTAAAGCGCACCGCGTCATCCCACCAGTAATTTAAGGCTGCCGAGAGATTCGAGGTCTGGTCGTACTTCAGGTCGTTGGCGGTCCCGCCGTATAACGTGGTGTCGGAAGAGGTGTTGGGATCGTAGGTGTCGGCCCGGAAAGCCAGACCGAACTTTTTCCCGATGTTCTGGACCAGCATCACATATCCGCCCAGCACCTTTTTGCCGGTCTGAATGCCCTGGACGCCCTCGGCCAGCAAAGCCGTTCCGCCGATGGGCAGGAACTGATAATAGGCTTCCAGCGAACCGCCCAGCCGGCCTTTGTAATAGTTGCCTGAGGTGGCCGAGGTTTTTTCATTGCCGTCATAATAGGAGGCTGTCAGGGCCACCACCCCCAGGTCGGCCTTGGCCCGGGCGATGAAATCCTTGGGCTTGGTGGGGTCATTCCAGGGGAAAGTGCTGTTGTCAATGCCGTAGCCGTTGTAAACCCCCAGGTCCACTACCAGCGACGCCAGCGGTCCCATTTTGGTCAGCGGAGTGAACGACAATTTTACGCCGCGGTCGCGCTCGCCTTTGAACAATTTACCGGAGGCGGTGGAACGTTCCGGCAGCTCCCGCACCGAGGATGATCTTTCGATCTCCACCCCGAACGGCCAGTTCATCTGGCCCATGGTCAGTTTGAAGCCCATCGGGGTCCAGGGTTCGGACAGGGTTACCCAGGCCTCTTTCAGGGAAACCGTATTCTTGGAGAAGTCGGGGTAGATACAATACTGGGAGGTGGTGCTGGGTGTATAAACGAATTTGATCCGGCCCCGGCGGACGTAGAACCAGCTGGAGTCGGCGCCCTTGTCTGCGGCGTTGGGCAGGGTGTCTATCTTGATGTTCTTGAAGTATTCAAACCTGGTCTGGAGATAGCCCGAAACCTTAAGCTTGCTCAGCCCCGCTATGGAGCTTTCGGCAGTCAGCAGCCTTTCATCCAGCCCGTTCACCCGGTCGGAGACCACAGACACCTGCTCTTCGGCATTGGCGTTCTGCCCGGCAGTGGAAGACATCTGGTCAATCTGCAACTTGGTCGCGCTCAACTGCTGATTCAAGACATTGACCGTTGAACCCAGGTATTCCACCTGTTTTTTCAGTTCCATTACCGTGGTATCCGGTTTGGCCTTCCTGGCCGTCTGGGCCGAGGCCAAGCTGGCGGCGGCCAGCAGCGCCAATCCTGTTAAAACGACCTTGTTGAATCCCATGGTGGTTCCTTTCTTTTTCATTTTTTTATTTTCCTGCTTGCAGTTTACTGTCGCCATTATATATTTGTAATATTTCGTCCGCTTTCCCGCCAGATTAAAAGTATGTTAAACCGGTTCCGTCTGTCCCAAGCCTCCGCCCTGGGAGCCGTACAACGCCAGCTTTCCTTTTAAGTGTTCGCCGATGAAATCCAGCAGAGCTTTAAACTGGGAGCCGGTTATTACATCTCTGGTGGCTTTATGGGTGATGGATTTCCTTAACCAGGCCGCTCCCCGGCCGGGAAACACCGTATATGCCTGACCCAAAGCCTCTATGGTATGGGCGTCTGAGCCGCCAACTCCGGCCAGCTTTGCCACCTTATTGTTATAGGCCTTGGTGTACCGGTTGCTGAAAGTTTCGGTTAAGGCGCCGTTGGCCACCTCCAGCGCGTCGAATTGAAGCCGATCCGCCAGCCGTCCCACCCCGCCGCATTTGAAAAGCTTGAGCCAAAGTGAGAACGGGTGCACCGCTACCGCCAACCCGCCCTGGCGGTGGATCTCGTCCACCGTGGCCTGGGCTGTCATCAGGGGCCGGATCCTTTCTTTCAGGAAAAGGCCCACCACATGCCCGTCCGAGGTGGTGATCTCTTCCCCTAATATCACATCAATTTTTAGCCCCCACCGCTCCGCCAGTTCCCGTGCCTTTACGGCCCCGGCGATCTCATTGTGGTCGGTGATGGCTATGGTATCCAGTCCCATTTCCACCGCCCGCCGCAGCACCTGCATCACGGTGGCGGAACCGTCCGAATAGTTGGTGTGAATGTGAAGGTCCGCTTTACCCATATTAATTGCCTCCTATTTTCGGGCTTCGGCTTGGCAGCCGGTTTTGCCTGACTGGTTCAGGTCCGCAGATTTCTTTTAAAACGAACAATCCGGACAATAGCAATATATAAAATACTCCCACTAAGATCACCCCATACCGTACTAGAAATGACGCTTCGTTTTTCATTCTAACCAGTCCTTTAAGTTTACGTCCCAAATATAATCCAACCGCGTTTCTTCCCCGTATGGCCTGTGTTAATTTAATGTGAAATGGTTTGGCGGCAAGTTAACTCCGGCTTAACACCAGATTCACCTCTTTTTCACTTTACATTGGCCCTGTTTTTTATTATCATTGTAATATAACGGTTTTGTAGAAAAGCAATTTTAACCGGGGGTACTTATGGCGAAACTTATTTATATAGTGGAGGACGAGCGGGACATCGCCGACCTGGTGGAGCATTACCTTAAAAAGGACGGCTTCAGGTCCGAGTCCATTTCCGACGGCCAACGGGCGCTGGAGCGCATCCGCCGCCAGCCCCCGGACCTGCTGGTGCTTGACCTGATGCTGCCCGGGATGGACGGCCTGGAGCTTTGCCGGATCCTCCGTTCCGAGCCGGCCACCAAAAGGCTGCCCATCATCATGCTGACCGCCAAAGCCGAGGAGACCGACAAGATCGTGGGCCTGGAGATGGGGGCCGACGACTACCTAACCAAGCCTTTCAGCCCCAAGGAACTGATGGCCCGGATCCGGGCCGTCTTCCGCCGCAACCAGCCGCCGGAGGAAGCCAAGGCCGTTTTGAACTACGGAAAGATAACTCTGGACGGAGAACGCCATGTGGTCAGCGTCAGCAAGAAGGCAGTGGAACTGACCGCCAAGGAATTCGGCCTGCTGGAATATCTGCTTAAACGTCCCGGCCGGGTGCTTTCCCGGGAGCAGATACTGAATGCAGTCTGGGGCCAGGACTACTACGGCGGCAACCGGACGGTGGACGTCCATATCCGGCACCTGCGGAAAAAGATCCCCCTGCTGGATGCGGCCATCCTGACCGTCAAATCCTTCGGCTACAAGATCAAAGAGGAAGAATGAAGCACCCCAGCCTTAAAATAAAACTGGCCTCGGCCGGCCTGGTCTCGGTTCTGGTGGTGTTGAGCGGATTTTCCCTTTACCTTTATTTCAACACCCGGCAGCACCTGCTGAGCCTGGCCCTGGACGGACTGCAGGGACAGGCCCTGCTGATCAGCTCCGAAATATCCCAAAAGCTGGCGGCTGACCCGGGGGCCGACATCGACTCCCTGGCCCAGGTCCAGTCTGTAGCTCTGGGCAAAAGAGTGACCATCATCGACAGCCTGGGACGGGTGCTGGGGGATTCGGATGAGGATGCCGCCGGTCTTAAGGCCATGGACAACCATCTGGGGCGGCCGGAGATCGCCCAGGCCAGACAAAAAGGCCGGGGCCATACGGTACGGTACAGCCGGAGCCTTAAATTGGAGATGATCTATTTTGCCGTCCCAATCATGCGAAAAAACGCCCTATGGGGTTATTGCCGGATAGCCTGGCCCTGGGAGGGCTTGATAAATTACCAGAGACACCTGCTGGCCGGTGTGATCCTCGGACTGGTCTTAAGCGCGGCCCTGCTCTGGCTTTTGGTCAGCCTGGCCTGGCACCCCGAGATCGAGGCCATCAGGGACATTGAGCAGACTTCCCGCCGGCTTTCCTCCGGCGACCTGAAGGCCCGGGCGCCCCTGACCAAGGGCAGCCGGGAGACGGCGCTGGTGGCCCAGACCCTTAACCAGCTGGCCCAGTCCTGGGAGGGAACGGTCAATGACCTATCCGAACAAAGGAGCAACCTGGCCGCAGTGCTGGAGGGCATGAGCGAAGGGGTGATCACCCTGGACCAGCGCCAGGTGATAAAGATGGTCAACCACGCCGCCGCCGAAATGTTCGGGCTGGACCCCGGCCAGGCAGCGGGCCGGCTGCTTTTGGAGGCCATCCGCAGCCCCATCATGGAACAGCTGGTAAAGGAACAGCGGGAATGGATCGAGCTGGAGTGGGAAAAGAAATTTTACATCGTCCGGATCGCCGCCATCGTGGATCAGGGAAGCCTCCGGGGCTGGGTGCTGGTGTCTTCGGACATCACCCGGCTGAAGATGCTGGAGCGGATCCGAAAGGATTTCGTGGCCAACGTTTCCCACGAACTCAAGACCCCGCTCTCGGCCATCAATGGTTTTTCCGAGGCCCTGCTGGACGGCGCCCTGAATGACCGGGGACAGCTGGAGGATTTTCTGGGCCGGATCAATGCCCAGTCCCTGCGGATGAGCAAACTGGTGAACGACCTGCTGGAGCTCTCGGCCATTGAGTCGGGGAATTACACCCTCAACCAGGTCCCCTCTGCTGTCGGCCCCCTGCTGGAACGGGCCGTTGACAATCTACAGCCCCGGATCGCCGAAAAGGGACATCTGGTTCAAACCGATGACCAGACCGGCCAGCAGCCGGTCCAGATGGATCTTGATAAAATGGCATCGGCCCTGGGCAACCTGCTGGATAATGCCGTCAAGTATGCTCCCCAGAACAGCCGGATAGATCTGGCGGCCGAGATCCGGGAAAATACCCTGATCCTGTCGGTGTCAGATAACGGCCCCGGCATCAGCCGGGAAAACCTGCCCCGACTGTTCGAGCGGTTCTACCGGGTGGACCGGGCCCGCTCCCGGGAAATGGGCGGCACCGGCCTGGGTCTGGCCATCGTCAAGCACATCGCCGAGCTTCACGGGGGAAGCGCCGGAGCCGAAAGCGTTCTGGGAAAAGGCAGCCGCTTCTGGATCAAGATCCCCCGGGCCAGCCACAGTTGAAAGCGGACATGGCCGGGTGATCACCGTCGCAATACAGTTCATGATTGACCGTTGGTTTTCAATGATCCCCTTTAATTTTACTAATAGAAAAATGAGATACTTTCTGATCCCTCTTTTGCTGGCTGCCGCAACCGCATCACTGTCTCCAGCCGCAGTGATGCAACAGGACCATTTCGGTCCGGGGGTGGAACACGATCTGGCGGCCGTTTCCATCGATACCCCGGCCGCCGCTTTGGTGCCGCCGGGAATGCCCTTTTATCCGGCCTTCACTTTGGAGAATTTCGGCATTTATTACGAGGACAGTGTTTGGGCTTACTATGCCATCGACGACAGCCTGGCCCAAAGGGTCTACTTTGATTCCCTGATGATGACTGACAGCCTGGCCCCGGGTGCCGGACGCCAGCTTGTTTTTGGAACCGCGTTTGTCCCTGAGTCATTGATGAAATATACCGCTACGGCATATCTTGTCCTGACCGGGGATGAAGTCACTGCCAACGACACCCTCCAGCAGGGATTTGCCACCTTCGAATATACCGGACAGATCGAGGGCCTGGTTACCGACGACAATGCCGGGGGAATTCCCTTGGATGGAGTAATAATTACTGCCACCTCCGGCGGAACGCTGCTGGTTGATACCACCATGGCGGGGAATTACAGTTTTCCCTCGGCCCCCATCGGCACTTATACCCTTACTGCCCGGAAGACAAATTACCTTGACTCCGCTGTCACCGCCATCGATCTCACGGTGGGCGCAACGGTTTCAGTGGACTTTTCCCTGGGCTACCCCACGGTTGCCTTGAACCCGGCCGAATCGGTCAGCGTTGTCCTGTCCCCCAATTCCATTGATTCCTCACAATACCTTCATTTGGGAATTGGAGGTACAAGGGATCTGCAGTATACCGTGGAATGGCCGGAACAGGCGGCTAAAAGCAAATCCTTCGGCGACTCCCTGTGGGGCTTGGATATCAGCGGCATCACCGGCGACAACCTCTGCCTGGGAGTTGAATACGACGGCGTCAACTTATGGGTCACCGGGGCGGCAGATGACCCCGCTGCCGACCCCAATTACCTGTATAAGCTTGATAAAGGCGGCTCCCTGCTGGCCAGCTATCCCCAGCCTTCCGGTAATGGCTGGGGCTGGCGCGACCTGTGTTTCGACGGCGCTTACCTTTACGCCGCTTCCGGCGATTCGATAGAACAGATAGACACTGCCAGCGGCGCGGTCACTGGAGTGAAGATTTCCGCCCACACCAGCCCCTGCCGGGGACTGGCTTATGACCCGGCGGCCGACTGTTTTTACACCGCCAATTATTCCGATGATATCCGACGGGTGAACCGCGACGGCAGCCTGGCCGGTTCATGGCCCAACAGCAAGAACATCTTCGGCCTGGCCTGGGATGCCACCGCTCCCGACGGTCCCTGGCTCTGGGTCTTCAGCCAGGACGGCTGGCCTCAGATCCAGGCCAGCCAGTTCGACCCTTCCTCCGGCAGTTATACCGGGGTTGAGTTCCAGTGCCCGGCCGTCGACCCGGCCAACGCCTGCGCCGGGGGCGCCACCTTCAGCACTGGACTGGTGCCGGGGCGCGGAGTCCTGCTGGGCCTGCTGCAGGATGCCACCGACCGGCTGGCGGCCTATGACATCCGCGCCCACAATGCGCTCTGGCTGACCTTATCCAAAACCAGCGGCGGTTTTACCCCGCCGGACAGCGACAGCATCCGGCTGACCTTCAATAATGCCGGATTGGACAGCAATCTTACCTACCGGGCGCATATAAAAGTGATCGATCAAACAGGCACTGTCCGTGATTCAGTCACGGCAATCCTGTGCTCCCCCACCGGGGTTGAAGGCCGGGAGATATCCGGTGATATTTTGACCGGCAGAATATCTCTCAGTACCGCCCCCAATCCGTTCAGCCAACTAACAATGATCAATTTGCAGTTAACTAAACCAGGTCCGGCCAGCCTTTCGGCATATAACATATCGGGACAGCTGGTCAAGACCTTCCTGTCCCGGCGAAAGATGGCCGGCGGCATTCATCATTTCATTTGGAACGGAACCGGCGACGGAGGGCGAAGACTGCCCAACGGCTTTTATTTCCTGCGCCTGCAAACCAACGATGAACGATTGATACATAAAGTGCTTTTGCTGCGGTAATTCGCGGCCAACATGAAAAAACCGGCTTGCTATGCAAGCCGGTTTTTTTCTATCATTTGCCTCAGTATCTGCTATCCCCTGGCCTTCTTCAAGGCTTCTATTTTCTTCCTGGCGCGTTCGGCCCCGTTCTTGGCCCCGTTGTGACCGGGATCGGCCCGCAGCACCTTTTGCCACTGGGCCAGGGCTTTTTCATAATCCCCCTCGGAATATAATTTCACCGCCTCCCGGTTCAGCGTCTCGATCTCGGCGGAAGAAAGCGAAGAAGAGTTTTTCGGCTCGGCCGGCCCGGGAGTCTTCTTTTGTCCTTCGGACGATAACCGGTCTCCGCCCTTGGTCCTGCCGTTGGCCGTCCGGTTGCTTTGGGCTATCAGTTCTCCGGCGTTGATGGTCACCGTGGCCTCGCCCTGCAGTATCTCGCTGCCCTGATAGTCCACCACCGCCAGCACTTTATACTGTCCGTTGTAAAGCCCCTCCAGCGGGATCCGGAAGCGGCGCATGGAGGCGGGCAGCACCGGTTCATTTTCCCGGTTGATGGCAAAGTTCACCTTCCCGCCCCGCTTGAGATCGGTGACCTCCAGAGTGCCGGTGGGATTGCATATCATCGACCCGGAGTTGCTGATCCCCAGCACTGCATTGGCGTTCCCTCCGTCGATGCCTTTTTGAAAGGAAAGCTCCGTCAGGTCTGCCCTCTTCTGTCCCGTTCCCGGCACATTCTCAACCACCAGCGCTCCCGGCAGGTTCTGATAGTCGCCGTTTGAAACATTGGTCTCGAAAAGGATCACCGCCATATAGGTGCCCTGGGCGCTCTGGGGAACCTCTATGGAGTAGAGTACCTGCTGGCTGGCCCGGGGTGAAAGGTTGAATTCCGCCGGATCAACCTTCAGCCATTGGCTGCAACCGAAAGAGACATTCTTATTAGTGTAAATTATCGCCCCATCCTCGGTCATCCGGCAATTCATTATGTTAACTTTTAGCCGCACTTTGTTCAATCCCTGGTTCTGCACATTTACATAACCGGTCTTGGCGCCGCCGGCCTTGACCGATAGATCGATCTTGCTGGGCCAGGCCATCAGGCCGGGCGTGGCCTGCGCCGGAACCTCGGCGGCCAGCTGGATCATCATGACTGAAAATACTATGGTAAATAAAATGCGGTTCATATTTATTTTTGTTTCTCTGTTCATGCTATTGGCCTTTGATCTTCTGCAGGGCGTCCAACTTCCCTTTGGTCCTGTCCCGGTTTTTTCTGGCCTCGCCGTTTCCGGGATCAATCCTAAGTAGTTGGTTCCAGGTGGTCATGGAGCTCTGGTAATCTCCGGTTGAATATTGTTTGATCCCCAGATCATACAGCCTCTTGATCTCTTCCGCCGAAGCCTTGGCGATTTGTTTGACCGGCTGGCCGGTTTTGGAGCGGCCCGGTTTTACCGGAACGGTTTTGGGACCGGGCTCCGTCACTTGGGATGGGGCGAAGACCATCTTTCTTACCGGCCTTACCTTTTTGCCTATTCCGAAGGCTACGCCGCCTACATCGTTCTTGTTCTCTACCTCAATGAAACGCTGCTGCTCCCCGGTCACGGCCAGAGTGTCGGGCAGGAAGCGGGGATCGATAAAGACCCGGTACCTTCCCGGCTGGACATTATGGAAGATAAAATCCCCTTCATTGTCGCTGGCGGTAAACCGGCGGTTGTCTCCCATCAGCACAAATACCCCTGGCAGTCCGGCATCTTCCTCATCGCGGATGCCGTTGCGGTTCTCATCCAGAAAAACATTGCCGTAGATCTCGTTGAGCGGGGCCAGGGGAAAATCCACCCTGGGGCCCCAGACCCCGACGGTGGTGAATCGTCGCTGGCCTCCGATGCTGGGATCCATCCCGGCATCCAGCTTGGAAATGTCCATTTTCACCGAATGGCTGCCGGCGGCCACCCCCAATACCCGGTACTCTCCGCTGCGGCCGGTCTGGGCGGCCTCTTTCCCGTCTATCATTATCGGTATCCCGGGAATGCCCTTGTCGCCGTTGTCAAAGGTCATGTTTCCGTTGGCGTCCTCGTAAACCCGCCCGTTTATCTGACCCAGGCTGACCAGCTGGCCCCAGCCGTCAAAGCGCCGCTCCAATTTGAACCCCCAGCTGGTGTTCCGGACCACCGGGCCCAGGTCGGAATAATAATAATAGTTCTGGCCGAGGTCGGCCGACAGGTTCCAGCCGCTGGTCCGGTCTGTCCCGGCCTTAAGGCTCCAGCCCCAGTTCTCGGTCTTCCAGCGGTAGGTTTCGGAATTGCCCTGGCACCAGTTAGCCGATAATGAGGTGTTGAGCAGCCGGCCCCAGCGCTGGTCAAAGCCGAAGCTCTGAGACCACTGCAGTTGCTTGGGGCTGTTATAGCGGCTGCCCCTTTGGTCCAGGTTCAGCCCAAAGCTCCCCATGCGGTAACTTCCGGTCAACGATCCCTGGTGCCAGAGCCTCTGGCTTCCGGCAATGAGATCCCGGGACTCCTGCAGCTGGTAACCCAGCCTCCAAAGATAGAGCCGCCAGTTGTATTGCAGTTCCAAGCTGTTGGTGTACTGCACCATATCCTGAAAGGTCCTCCGTCCCCGGTGATAGCCCCAGGTGTAACGGTCAAATTTGTAGCTGAACAGGGGCCAGCGGGGGATCGCCGTCTGCAGGCCGGTGCCCCACTTCTGGAACTGGTTCCAGAACAGGGTGGTGTCATCCGGAGTCCTGGCCCATTTTTGACTGTAGTTGCCGAAAAGAGTGATCTTTTTCAGCAGCACCCCGCTGGAGGAAAGCGCCAGCTGGTTTTCTCCGCAACCATTGCCGTCGTTGGCGGAACTGATGTAGCCCGGACCCCGGTATTGGTAATCGGCCGAGCTGCGGAACCAGGGGTTGAAATATTCCCAGCTGCTGCTTCCGCTGATATCGGTTCGCCGGATGCCGTTAAAGTCCCGGTTATAGCTTAAGGCCAGCTGGTGCTGCCCCCTTAAGTTGGGGCGGAGGTCCCATTCCACCCGGTTGGCCCATTCGCAAAGGTCCTTAGCCTTGAGATAACTGTAATACAGCTCGGCCTTCTTATCCCGGCGGTAGGATACCCTGGATTTAAAATTGAATTGTTTGGATAATATCCCCTTGATCCCCTGGGAAATTAAAATATTATTGTTATTGAAGGTGGGGAAATTGGCCCGGTGATAAAGGTCCGGTATCCTTCCGGCGAATGTTTCGGCGGAGATCTTCTGTCCCCACCCGGTCACCAGTTTGGTGCCCCGCAGGGAAACCGAACTCTGGCCCGGGGAGACCGGTGACATGGTGATATCGCCCAGGCTGGCGTCCCATCTTCCCCCCAGGAATTTCCAGCCCGAGAACTGCATCTCGATCCGGTTCAAGGCCGGATCCTTGATTGCATTGTCGTTGAATTCCAAAAAATACCGGGTACGAAAATCCCCGGCGGTCTGGTCGGAGCCGATGCGATAATATGCCTGATAGTATCTCTGCCCGCTGGGCTGGTAAAGATAGTCGCGGTATTCCAGATTCATGAAACTATAGGCCCGGACCTGGCTAAACCCGGCCAACACCAAAAGGGTCGGCAGCCAGGCCGATATGTAGGCTGAACGGCCCATGCTTAGTCCTTAAAAATAAGGAAGCCCGGCAGATGAAGGCGGCCGGGCCGGATTAAAAGCATCTGCCTTATCAAGGCACCACCTCAAAAGAGGTCTCGCCCTCCAGCAGCTCCGGTTGACCGCAGTCGATGGTGATGTTGGCTGTGTAGTGTCCCGGTGGGATCACCTCATTGATGGTGATCTTTATGTCATTCTGCGCTCCGGGAAGGACGACCAGGTCATCTGGAAAAGGTGTGGTATTTATCTTTTTGCCCGCGGCATCTTTGATCTCCACTGTGCCCTTGGGCCTGAAATATGCATTGCCGGCGTTCTTGATCCCCACTTTAAACTCGTGCTTTTTATATCCCCCTCTTTTATAGGACAAACCCGTCATTTCCGACTGGTACTGCAGGGTGCCGTCGACGTTAACATACACCGAAACGCCCACCCGGCCGACAAACCTGACCCCCACAGTGGTCTTTACCATTGTGTCTGGCTGGCTCTCAAAGAAGATTATCGCCCAATATGAACCACTGACAGTTTCCGGTACGGTAACGGTAAACCTCGCTGCCTCAACGCCTCCGGCCGGCATCTCGAATTCGGAGGGATTGACCTCCAGCCAGTTCCCGCAGGAACGGTTCTTGCCGGCGGGATCGTAGTAGGTGATTTGGCCGTTTCTTTCTTTCTCCCAGCCTTTGACCGAAACCTTTAATCTCCGCGGCGCAGTGCTGTCTTTATTGATTATGTTTATGATCACAGTTTGGCTTTGACCCGAAGCCATCGTTAACTCACAGCGGGGGGGGGGTCACTAAACAGCCCAGCCCCCGGCCCGGTCCCGCGGCCATGGCCAGGATAAATACTGCCAATATGATTTTTTTCATATGATGCCCGCTCGTCTTCATTTACCTGTACCTATAGTTGTAATTACGGTTGGGTAATAATGTGGACCAGGGTCATTACGCCTGTGCCGATATCTTCGGTGCCGTCAAGGTTCACCCGGTACATCATGTTGCGGTTCTCCCAACCTGCCGTTGCGGCCAGCCCGGTCTGGAAGGTGCCTCCCGCTCCGAAGCTCTGCCAGCCGGCCCAACCGGGGATCCAGCCGGTGGCGTCATACTGGAAATCGCTCACGGTCAGGTTGGCCAATGAAGTGGTCATGGAAGCGGTATAGCCGTAGGTGTACGGATCGTTTGATAGGATCTGCACGGTTGCGTTGTTCGTGATCACAAAAGGGGTGGTCACGGCCGGCGGGTACAAAGGATTAAGCGACAGGTCAAGCGTCCAGTTGTGTTCGACCGCAGGAATGTTGATGCCCAGCCGCCCCGGGATGATCACGGTGAATGTTACGTTGTGGGATACCGGCGAAGTGCCGGTGATTGCATCGGCCCATACCATACCGGCGGTTGCTGCCAATACGGCAAGAAGAATTAGTAGTTTCTTCATTTCCTGCTACCTTTTTCAATTTAAAGTTTAACTGGCGCCGCTACAGAATAAACAGCAGCGACTGCATCTGTTGCTGACCTTAAGCCTGCAAACAAAAGCAACCATTGTCGGTGCCTGCATGCCGGCTCTGAGCCTCCCGCCCATACCACGTCACCCGGTGTTTCCCGGTTTTTTCTCTGCTCTAACAGGTCTTTTATCGCCTATACTGCGCTGAGAGGGGCGTCACCACAAAGCCCATCATCCCGGCCCGATCCTCGATCTGGGCCGGGATGAAAATCGCCAATGCTCTTTTTGGGTGGCGCCCCCCTGTTGTCATTTGCCTGTAGTTGTAATTACGGTTGGGTAATGGTGTGGACCAGAGTCATTACGCCAGTGCCCACTGCCTCGGTGCCGTCAAGGTTCACCCGGTACATCATATTGCGGTTGACCCAGCCAGCGGTCGCAGCCAGCCCGGTCTCGAAGGTACCGGCCGCACCGAAGTTCTGCCAGCCTGCCCAGCCAGGGATCCAGCCGGTGGCGTCATACTGGAAATCACCCACTGTCAGATTGGTCAAGGTTGTTGTCATGGAAGCGGTATAGCCGTAAGTGAACGCATTGTTGGAGATGATCTGCACGGTCGCGTTGTTGGTGATCAGGTACGGGGTCAGGGCGGCCGGCGGATAAGTCGGATCTAATGCCAGGTCAAGCGTCCAGTTATGCTCGATAGCGGGAATGTTGATGCCCAGCCGTCCCGGGACGATCACGGTAACCGTAACGTTGTGGGATACCGGGGAAGGTCCGGTGATTGCATCGGCCCATACCATGCTGGTGGCCAGCACTAATGCCGTGAGAATCAGTAATGATTTCCTCATGTTTTTGGGTTCCTTTCTATTGATTTGTTGGTTGACATCAGCCAGGCCCTGCTGATAAGGAATGCTTTTTTTCAAAGATGCGTTTCCTTTCGTTTTGGTTATTAATTAATGTTTATGTTGTTTATTAAATAACAGTGTTTTGGATCACTTGACATACAGCAGTGACCGAGTCTGCGTCTGGCCCCCGCTGGCCAGCCGGCAGTGGTAGACGCCCGCGCTCACAATCCGTCCTCCGGCATCCCTCCCGTCCCAGTTTACGCTGTGCTCTCCGGGATTCTGAACTTCACTTACCAGGCTCCTCACCAGCTGTCCGGTGATGTTGTAAACCCTTAGACTGACCGCCCCCGCAGCCGGCAGTTGATAGGTGATGGTGGTGGTCCGGACGAACGGATTGGGCCGGTTCTGTTTTAAGCCGAATTTCGGGGTCAAGCCTCCGGGGTATGCGCCGTCAACATCCAGGAACTTGGCCCAGTCCTCGTAAGCGCCTATGTCCGGGGCCGTTCCCAGATAGGGCAGGCCCACCGGGATCCCGGCGTTGCGGCAGGGGCTGGTGGACAGCAGGTGATAAGCGGCCGTATACTGCGGATCGGCCGATATGTCGTGGACGCCGGCCGGGACAACGTTGGTGTCTCCCGGAGCCTGCGGGTTCTTGTAGTTATAAGTGTTGTTCCAGATATTATTATAGTCGCTGAAGACCGAGCCGGAGCTGTCCCAGCAGATGCCGTAGATATTGTTGGTGCTGTTGGTATTGCGGATGACCAGCGTCCCGCTGAGGCCCTGGACATGGATGCCGGAATTGAGGTTGCCGTCAAATGTGTTGTTGTATAGCGAATCGCCGCTGCTGCCCCATAGATCGATCCCAAAAAAGCAGTGGTCCGAAAGGTTGCGGCAGACCGTGGTGCGGGTGTCCGAGTCCAGCACAATGCCGGCGTCTATCATACCCGAGATCCGGTTGCTGTCGATCCTGACCTGGTCCGTTCCCCATAGATAGACTCCTTCGGCCGGGTTGACGTTGTCGGCGGCGGGTCCCACGGTGTTGCCCTTGATTAGCGATGTTGTCGAACTGACGGCCAGAAGCCCGAAGCCCATGGTGGGGACATAGATCCGGTTGTTGGTGAACTGCACCTGGACGGCATCCTGGAAATAGGCCGAGACCACGCTGCCGGGATAAACCGTGAATCCGTTGAAGGTAATGTAGGAAGCGGCGCTGTCGATGATGGAGCCGTCCGCCCCGCCGGCGTAAAGCAGGGGAGTATGCCCGGCCTGGGCGGTGATCACCGTCCGGTTGGCGGCGGTGCCGGAATGCCGAGGAGTGAAGGTCAGCCGGCCGGTGTAACTGCCGCTGCGGGCATAACAGGTATCGGTACTGCTTATCACCTCCACCGCGTGGGTCATGGTCTTTAGCGGCAATGCGCTGGTGCCGGGATTAAGGTCGCTGCCGGCCACGGCATCCACATAGATGGCGGAATTGCGGGGTTTGTGGACATTAGCCCGGATCATCACATCCTGGGTCTCCAGTCCCCGGAAAGGGGTCCAGCTCCCGGTGAATTCCCAGGTCCTGCGGGATATGGGACTGTTCTGGTCCAGGCCAAAGCGCACGGTGGGATCGGATGTTTTTACGCAGATGAAGAACTTACCGTTGGAAATGGTGATATTTCTGGTGGTGTAGGAAATCGGTATCCATTTATATTGGTTATTGCCGTTCACCCTTATCGTGTCGGTAGCCAAAAGGGTTCCCGGCCCCCCGCCCGGCCCGGAGGCGTCATAAACCTGTATGAATATGGCATCCTTGTTGCGGTAATTGATATAGACCTGGGCGCTGTCCACCATCACCGGGTAGCGGCTTAGCTCGAAATACGATCCGAATCCCTTTTGGGCTGTGGCACTGGCCCCGCTCCAGGCCCAAAAAGCTTCGGCGGTGTTGTCGTCGTAGCGCAGCCACGACTGGTAAGCCACCACCGGCAGTTCCACGATCACCGAATCGTTGGCCGGGTTGGCCGGGCTTTCGGCCAGACCCTCGGTCCTGACCACCAGGGTATAGGTGCCGGCCACCATAGGATTGAATGTTTTAATGAAGGCCGTGTCCTGCTGTTGGCTTTTTGACAGCGCGATGTTCAGGATGGTGTCGGCGTAGACCACCGTTCCTGCCGCGTTCCTTATCCGGCAGATGGTCATGGGAATGACCACCGGTCCGGTCCCGAAATTTGCCACTGAAGCCTGGGGCTGGAACATATCCAACGTATGCATCACCAACGCCCCGCTTTGGGGGTTAAGGGCCCAGGCCGCGCCGGCATCGGTGGAAGTGTATGAGGAACTGGCCGGCGGATATATCCTGACCGCCCGGCCCGCCGCCGGAAGATTGCCGGCCGGGACGCCGTTGTTGTAGTAACTTAAGCCCACCGTGCCGTTATTGTTCTCTATGCCGATGCTGGCATTGGCGGCGGGAAAGGCCGGGTCGATGCGGTGGTATTGCAGTTTGATGGAGCTGTCGGCACTGGTCAGCAGTATCTGGAAATTATACCAGGCCGTGGTGTTCCAGCCCCGCACCCCGTTCCAGCTTACCACCAGCGAATCGTTGCGGGAGCGGTATTTGCACTTGCCGGCGTTGGTAAGATCAAGGTCTATGCCCAACCCGCCCACCAGGTCCTGGGGTTTGGCCAGGTTGGGAAAGCCGTTCTCCCCGCTTGCATAAGGGGTCCAGCCCCTCAAAGGCTGGGACAAGGAGATCCCGCCGTTGGCATGAACCCAGAACTGAGTGGCAGTGTTCCAGTAATATGGGAACGGAGAAGTGAAACCGATGTTGAACGGCCCGGAAAAATTGTCGTCCCCCAGGCCGGTAACGGTGGTCCAGCCCGCTCCGATGGTGTCGATCCAGACATAGGCGGGGCTGCCGGCCTGTACCGGGTTATTGTCGATGTAGCTGTAGCCGTAGGCATCCGGTCCGCCAGTGCCCTTGCTGCCGGACATACCGGCGGACCCCTGGCCGGTTAAAGGAACAGCCTGCCCTGTCAGCGGTGTAAAAATACCAGCCGACAGAATCAGCATTATGTATAACCTAATGTTCATCACTATTATTGAGACGGACTCAGGGTAAATACCAGGGGCAGGCTGTAATTCCCGGCCGGGTTCTTAAGACTGGTCACCAGCCGGTATTCCACCAGGATATACAGCCCCTCGTTGGGCGTGGCATCGCCCCGGGCTATGGTCATGGCCTGGCCCTTGGCAAAGCTCAAGTATTCTTCCTGCTGCTCCCGGACATTCTCGGTACTGCCGCTGAGGCGTGATTTGAATTCCAGCTGGCTGCAGGGAATGGTGTTCAATGCATTATCGGTGCACAGGAAATCGGTGTTGGCAGTAGCGGCCAGCGCCCACGGCACATTGCTTTTTATGGTGACCATCACCGGACTGCTCAAGGCCACCGGTCCCGAGGCAAAATTTTTGGTAAGCTGAACCGAGATCTGCGAACGGTCTATTTCCATGCTCAACAGCGCCGGGTTTTTAAAATCTATCGTCAGCGATGAATTCACCTGGGCCTGGGAAATGCCGCAGCAAATCAGGATAAATACAATGACTAAAATATTACTCTTCATGATTACACGCGCTTTATAGTGATTTTCATTAATGACCGGGGATGGTTTTAAAATTGACGGGCTTCCGGAAAAAAATATTTTTATTTGGTTTTTAGCCAACAGGCATTTTCCGTTTTTAGACAAAAATCCCGCCCTAGTATTGCCCAATGTAAAAAACATTGATCAGGATGGCGGGAATGATCCAGGGCCTATTTGAGAACGATCATGATGCTGCGTTTTTCGGAGCGGAAAATTATCTTCCCCTCCCTGGCCAGCCATCCCAAGGCAAGACATAAATTCTTGTCATCAAGTCCGGTAAGTTTCTTAAGTGTGGTTGCGGTCTGGGAACCTTTTTGATTCAGTGCTTTCCAAACCAACCCCGCATTTCCGCCGATCTCCGCAATATCCATCTCAAACCTCCACTTAACTATATTTGCATAATCTATGCCAACAAATACAGCCCTGATTTTGATAACGATTTTATCATAATCTTTTGGGAAAGAATTGGGCGGATCATTGAGAATGTCCGGTACAAACCCTTGTTTTCTGGCCCCTTATATTATATTGCTCTTATTTGACCAATAAAAGGGGTAAAGGAAATCAGCTCTAAAGTTACATCGGCTAATTTACCTGTACCGAGAGAGTGATCATAACTGAGAAATAATGTATCATTGATAATAATGCCTCCGGACCATCAATTTTAGACTTTCTGCAATCTTTGCATTGTGCAAATGTTTTGCACAAAATGGTGGGCAATGAGGGGCTCGAACCCCCGGCCTTCTGCGTGTAAAGCAGACGCTCTAACCAACTGAGCTAATCGCCCATCTTATATTTTGCATTCGTCATCCTGAATTTGTCATCTTCCGGTGCCAGCGAAGAACGCCCAATACCAGTGTTATGAATGCGTTACTAAGGGATTTGATGATCTCTTGAACGCCTGTTAAAACACGGATATTGAGGTAATGCCAAAGTTTAGAGAATTCTCTTTTTTTGACGAACTGGATAGTCTATCAGTTTAAACTATAACAAATTATGCGCTTAAAGTCAAGTAGGGAATTAGAGTATTATTGTTTTTGTCCTACCGACCCTAAATAGCCTATGGGATCTATGGCTTTCCCCTGAAACCGAACCTCGTAATGCAGGTGGGGGCCGGTAGATCGGCCGGTGGAGCCTACTGCTCCTATGATCTGCCCCTTGATCACCCTGTCCCCTATCTCCACTTCTATCAAGGAGAGATGGCCAAAACGGGTGGTATAGCCGTTCCCGTGGTCCAACTCTATCAGGTTTCCGTAATCCCCCTTGCGGCCGGCATAGATCACCACCGCCTCGGCCGGGGAATAGACCGGAGTGCCTTTTGGAACTGCAATATCCAACCCGGCGTGGTTCTCGGTATGGCCGCTGCGCCGCCAGCGCCTGACCCCGAAGTTGGAGGTCATCCGGCCGAACAGCGGGGCCAGTTCCGGGGTGTCGGATACCAGGGATTCCTTGGTGGAAAGATAGGCGTCGATCTCCTTGAGTTCTACGTTCTGCTCCCCTATTCCCGGGCGGACCTTGTTTTCCAGGGGGCCGGGATCTATCGGCTGGTTCACGTCCTGCCAACCGATGTAGGTCCGCTCGCCGGCCGGGCCCCCGGCGGCCTCGTTCTCGTCCACTATGTTGGAGGACTTGAAACCGGATTGGATCTTGACCTTGATGGCCAGTTTTTTGAGGTTGTCCAGCTCCCGGGCCAGCCCGTTGACCGAGGACAGGTAGACCGAGCGCTCCTTTTTAAGCTGGGCCTGCAGCGATGAGATATCGTGGGACAGGGAATCCTTTACCTGCCCGTAGCCTTTGCGCTCCTCCCGCAGGACCTCGTTCTCCTTGAAGGTGGGCTCAAAGGCCGTCTTTAGCTTGTGGTGGTAAAGCAGGTGCCGGGCGATGAAAAATCCGGAGACGCCCAGCCCCGCCACGGTGATGAGCAAGAGGGCATTCAGCCACTGCGAGTGGAAGAACACCGACTTGCCCTGCTCCCCGTGGTGCGGCAGGATGATGAAGGAATAAGACTTTTTGAAGATCATAAGCTCCCCTTTTGCCACCAAGACACAAACACGATTTCCAATTTTCCATTTTTTAAATAACTCTTGGTGCCTTCGTGTCTTTGTGGCAGTTTATTTCAGTACCCCCAGTTTCTTGCCCACCTTGGTGAAGGCTGCAATAGCCTTGTCCAGGTGCTCCCGCTCGTGGGCCGCCGAGATCTGGACCCGGATCCTGGCCCGGCCCCGCGGCACCACCGGGTAGAAGAACCCGACCACGTAGATGCCCTCGTCGTAAAGCATCCGGGACATCTGCTGGACGATCTCGGCCTCGTGCAGGATTATGGGCACTATGGGATGTATCCCGTCCCGGATGTCGAAACCGGCCTCGCGGATCTTCTGCCGGAAGTACTTGGCGTTCTCCATCACCTTGTCCCGGAGGACGGTGGAACCCTGCATCATCTCGATCGCCTTGATGGTGGCGGCCACTACTGACGGACTGATGGTATTGGAGAACAGGTAGGGCCGGGAGCGCTGGCGCAGGAGGTCCACGATCTCCTTGCTGGAGGAGACACAACCGCCGGAGGCCCCGCCCAGGGCCTTGCCAAAGGTGGTGGTGATGATGTCCACCCGGCCCATCACGTCGAAATGCTCGTGGGTGCCGCGGCCGGTGGAACCCACGAACCCGCTGGCATGGCTCTCGTCCACCAGTACCATGGCCTCGTACTCCTCGGCCAGGTTGCAGATCTGCTCCAGCGGGGCCAGGTCACCGTCCATGGAAAAGACCCCGTCGGTGACGATCATCCTAAAGCGCTTGTTCATGGTCTGCTTCAGGTGATTTTCGAGATCGTGCATGTCCATGTGCTTAAAGCGGCGCCGCTCGGCCTTGCAAAGCCTGATGCCGTCGATGATGGAGGCGTGGTTCAGCTCGTCCGAGATCAGGGCGTCCTCCTCGCCTAAAAGGGCCTCGAACACGCCCAGGTTGGCGTCAAAGCAGGAAGAATACAGGATGGCATCCTCCATGCCCAGGAATTTGGAGATCTTCCGCTCCAGCTCCTTGTGTTTGTCCTGGGTGCCGCAGATGAACCGGACCGACGACAGCCCGAAGCCCCGTTCCTCCAGGCCCTGCTTGGCCGCGGCCACTATGGCCGGGTGGCTGGAGAGCCCCAGATAGTTGTTGGCGCAGAAGTTGATGACCTCCTTCTGGGGCGAGTTGGGCGGGTACTCTACCTTGATGCTGGCCGCCTGGGGCGTGTGGATGTAGCGCTCCTCCTTGAAGAGATCGGCGTCCTGCAGTTCCACCAGTTCCTTGCGGTAAAATTCCTTTACCTTGATGTGAAGTGCCATGATGAGTTGGTGATTACCCCTTGTTTTATATGTGAAAGATAAAAGTTAACAAAGTTTAAATCTCAGGGCTTCAAACATTCACCTTTTGAGACTATCTTGAATTTTTCAAGTTGATTTCATAATCAATTGTGTCGATATTGACTTTGGTCCTATAAAAACCGTTTTTCTCCAATACTTTTTGCGAGCCAATATTGCTAGCCAATACATCAATGGCTGTGACCTTCTCTATTTTCTTTGTATTCCAAGCCCAGGCGACCATCAAGCTTAGAGCTTCTGTGGCGTATCCCTTTCCCTCGAATTCTCCCGATATTCCATAACCTATCTCAGCTGATTTTTCTTCTTTATCTATCCCCTTAAAACCTATCGTCCCGATCGCTTCCGAGTTGTCATTCTTTATTATTAGCCAGTAAGTAAGCCATAGTTTATCTTCATTAGCAGCACTTTTCATCATTACAAGCTTTATATTAATTGCTTTTTTTAATGGCTCGGAAATCGCAAGTGATGCAATATTGACGTTATTTATATTATTCTGACCTGTTAAGAGAGCCTCAAGATCCTGTTCCGATAAAGGCCTTAGCTTGATTCTATCACTGATCATCTTTCTGCACCAGCGCTTGAGTAAATGTTTATTGCATGCCAACCTGGTTGGTATGCAATTTTGCGGTTTTTAAACCTGGACAGTAAGCACAAACGGCGGGACGGGAGTTAAATCCCTTCCCGCCGCATTGTTACTCTCTAAATTACGGCTTGTATTATAGCCTGGATTGCTTCACCCGTCAACTACTGGGCCTTCTCGCAATGACACGTAAGCCCGAATAATTGAAAACCCTTGGTGTCTTTGTGTCTTGGTGGCAAATGTTTTACAGTCCGTACTTGGCTATGATCTCGTCCTTCTTCAGCCCCAGTATCCCGTACTTCTGGCCGATCTTGGTAAAGGCCGCCAGGGCCTTGTCCAAATGCTCCATCTCATGTCCGGCCGAGATCTGGGTCCTTATCCGGGCCTGCCCCTGGGCCACCACCGGGAAGAAGAAGCCCGTCACGTAGATCCCCTCGTGGTACAGGTCGCGGGCGATGTCCTGGGCCAGCTTGGCATTGTACAGCATCACCGGGACGATGGGGGTATCGCCCTGCTTCAGGTCGAAACCGGCCTTGGTCAGGCCCGCCCTCCAGTAGGTGGTGTTCTTTTCCAGCTTGTCCCTGCGGTCGGTGGATTTGGAGAGGATCTCCAGCACCTTTAGCGATCCGGCCACCACCGCCGGGGGCATGGTGTTGGAGAACAGGTAGGGACGGGCCCGCTGCCGGCACATCTCGGCGATCTCCTTGGGGCCGCTTACCGAGCCGCCGGTGGCGCCGCCCAAACCCTTGCCGAAGGTGGTGGTGATGATGTCCACCCGCTTCATCACATTGTGGTACTCGTGGGTGCCCCGGCCGGTCTTGCCGATGAACCCGGTGGCGTGGGAGTCGTCCACCATCACCATGGCGTCATACTTGTCGGCCAGGTCGCAGATCTTGTCCAATGGAGCGATGTCGCCGTCCATAGAGAACACCCCGTCGGTGATGATCATCCGCAGACGGCAGCTCTGGGCCTCCTGCAGTTTCTCCTCCAGGTGGGACATGCTGTTGTGCTTGTAGTTGAACATCTGGGCCTTGCACAGCTTCAGCCCGTCGACGATGGAGGCGTGGACCAGCCGGTCCGAGATCATGGCGTCCTCCGGGGTCAGCACCACGTCGAACAGCCCGGCGTTGGCTTCCATGCAGGAGGGGAACAGGCAGGTGCCCTCCATCCCCAGGAACTCGCTCATCTTGATCTCCAGCTCGTTGTGGATGTCCTGGGTGCCGCAGATGAAGCGGACCGAGGACAGCCCGTAGCCCCGGGAATCCAGGGCCTCGTGGGCCGCCTTGACCACGTCTGGATGACTGGAAAGCCCCAGGTAATTATTGGCGCAGAAGTTCAGCACCTGCTTGGGCTCGGCCCCCTTGGGGTATTCCACCTTGATGCTGGCGGCCTGGGGCGACTGGATGTATCGTTCTTCCTTGAAGATCCCCTTGTCCTTCATCCCCTGGAGTTCTCCGGAATAGAAATCCTTGGCTTTGGAACTGTAGGCCATCTTACCTCCCTTATAATCTGAATACTGAATATCGAATTCAGAATTTTGAATTAGTAATTAGTGATTTAGTTTAGACCTTGGCTCCGAATTTTTTGATCAGCTCGATGATGTTGTTGACCGAGTCAAAAGCCTCGGGGGTGGCGTCCTCGTCCGGCAGCTTGATGCTGAATTTCTTTTCCAGGTAGGTCTTCAGGGAGACCATGGAGAACGAGTCCACGATCCCGCTGGAGATCAGCTTGGTGTCTTCCTTGACCTCCTGGTCGGAATCCTCGTCCAGGTACTCTTTTTTGACGTATTCGATGATCATTTTTTTGATTTCGTCGGACATTGTTGTCTCCTAAAGTAAACTGTTTATTGATTGATTTTTTGCCCACTAAAAAGCACGAAATAGTCTAAAAATATAAAATTGGGGGTTGTTTCGAGTTTTTTCGTGTTTTCCGTGAGTGCGTTTCTTTTTGCCCACTAAAAAGCACGAATATTCTAAAATATAGATTAGGGGTAGTTTCGTTTCTTTTCGTGTATTTCGTGGGTGCGTTTCCTTTGCCCACTAAAAGAACTAAACATTCTAAAATAAGTTTGAACCAAGATTTTTCGCGTCTTTTCGTGTGTTTCGTGGGAGCGTTCCTAGTCATTTTCCAAAGTGGAGATGTCTCCGATCTCCTCGCCCCACTCCTTGGCCCGCAGCATCCGGCGCATGATCTTCCCGCTCCGGGTCTTGGGCATCGAGGCCATGAACTCGATCTCCTGGGGCATGGCCAGCGGCGACAGCTTCTTGCGGATGAAGTTCATGATGTCCATCTCCAGATCGCTGGAAGGTTCGAAGCCCGGCTTGAGGGCGATGAAGGCCTTGACCACCTCCATGTTGAGGGGATCGGGCTTGCCCACCGCGGCCGACTCGGCCACCGCCGGGTGTTCCAGCAATGCGGACTCGATCTCGAACGGCCCCACCAGGTGGCCGGCGGTGTTGATGACATCGTCATCGCGGCCCACGAACCAGTAGTAGCCGTCGGCGTCGATGCTGGAGCGGTCGCCCGAAAGGTACCAGCCGTTCTTGAACTTGCCGTCGTAGGTTTCCTTGTTGTTCCAGTAGGCCCGCATCATGGAGGGCCAGCCGGGCTTGAAGGCTATCAGCCCCACGGTGCCGGGATGGTTCACCGGCTCAAAGGTCTTGGGGTTGACCACGGTGGCGGTGATGCCGGGGAAGGGCTTGCCCATGGATCCGGGCTTGACCTTCATCCCGGGATAGTTGCAGATCATCATGGCCCCGGTCTCGGTCTGCCAGAAGGTGTCGTAGAACGGCTGGCCGAAGGCCTTCTCCGACCAGATCACGGCCTCGGCGTTCAGCGGCTCGCCCACGCTGCACAGGTGGCGCAGGGAGGAGGTGTTGTGCTTCTTGACCGCCTCCACTCCCTCCTTCATCAGCATCCTGATGGCGGTGGGGGCCGAGTACCACATGGTGATCTTCATCTTCTCGATGAAGGCGTACCAGTTCTGGGCGCTGAAACCGGCGTCCAGCACCACCTGGGTGACCCCGTTGGCCCAGGGCCCGATGATGCCGTAGGAGGTGCCGGTGACCCAGCCGGGATCGGCGGTGCACCAGTAGATGTCCTCCGGTTTCAGATCCAGCACCCACTTGGCGGTGATGTACTGGGCCACCAGGGAATTGTGGACGTGCTGGGCCCCCTTGGGCTTTCCGGTGGTGCCCGAGGTGTAATGCAGCACCGAGGCGGTCTCGGGCTCAACTTTTACGATGTCGAACTTTTCCACCCGGGGCAGTTTTTCCATGGCAAAGGCGGCCTCACCGGCGTTCAGCGGCTTGTCGTCGGCGTCCACGATGATGATGGTGGCCAGCTCCGGCAGGTCTTTGCGGATCCGGCGGACCTTGCCGGCATGTTTCCTGGTGGTCAGCACCGCCTTGGTCTTGGCGTCGTCCAGCCTGGTGATCAGGGACTCTTCGCCGAAGGCCGAGAACAGCGGCTGGGCGATGGCCCCCATCTTTAAGATGCCCAGGAAGCAGATGTACAGCTCGGGGATCTTGTCCATGAACAGGCAGACCCGGTCGCCCGGCTTGACCCCCTGGTCCTGCAGAAATTTGGCGGTGGTGTTGCTGTAGGCCCGGATGTCGTCGTAGGTGTATTTCTTGATCTCGCCGGTGAACCCTTCCCAGATCAGGGCCAGCTTTGAGCCCAGGCCCTTTTCGCAGATCCGGTCGCTGCAGTAATAACCGATGTTGTACTGCCCGTTCTTCCCGTACTCCAGCTCCTGTTCCGAAAGTTTCCAGTCGAAACTCTTGTAGCGATCCTCGTAGGAACCGATGTTGCTCATTCTGTTTCTCCCAAGTTAATATTTTTATTCCTTTGGATTATTTAGGAAACCTACCACAGAACCACGGAAAGAAAAGAAAACCGGAAAAATGCGATACATTAAAATGCACCTGCATAATTATTCCGTCAGTTCAGTATTGCCGCAGTAAAATTCGTTTTTATATTTTAATTTCGATTATTACGCAGGCCGTGGCGTATTCCCTGGTGCTGGAATGGCTGACCATGATCTTGGGGTTTGAACCCTCCGGGACAAATCGCATCAAGGATCCGGCGATGACTGCCCGCATGTCCTGGGAGATCTGGATATCGTGCCAGAAAGACCCCTGGCTTAGGCCGCATCCCAGGGCCTTTAAGACCGACTCCTTGACGGCGAACAGCGAGGCGTAGAACCGGTCCCGGTTTGCCTTGGGCGCGCGGGACAGTTCCTCGGGCGAAAAGACCTGGGCCAGGAATTCCTCCTTGTCCTTAAGCGTTCTGAACCTGTCCACCGCCACGATATCTGCCCCGATGCCAAGAACCATCTTACTCAAATCCCAGGCACTAAACTCGAAACCCTAAACAATATCTAAATACGAATGGATAATTCTCAAAACTGTTTTAAGTTTAGTGTTTCGGTATTAGCGCTTGTTTAGTGTCCTTCGGCTTTGCTCAGGACAAGTTTAGAAATTAGCCTTTAGATATTATCCCCGGTTCCTTTTAGCGCCAGCATTCAGAAAAGTATAGCATCTGTGAATTTCAAAGTCAACGGCAATCAAGTAAACCTGCCTACCGGCTAATGTGCGGCTAAATGTCTCATCAAAGCTGCGTCCAAGTTCCCCGTATCAACCCTGGTTGTCGCGTTAAGAACCATCAGTGAGCATCGCAGTTGACGGCGGTTAAAAGCTTGTCTGGCCTGTTTGAGGGCTGGCCAAAGCCCGAGTTCAGACAAGCCCGACGGCAACGAGAAGCGCAGCGCCCGGATGGTTCTTTGCGACGAGCTTTTTTCTTTTTGGTTCTTTTTCTTAGTTGGCGGCACAAAAAAGAAAAAGAACATTAACAATAAGTTTTGGCAAGAAAAACTGTTTTATTGTATCTTGACCGGGCCCAGCGGCAGCACCACTTTCCCGTGCATCTCGTTGAAGACCTGGGCGATGGCCGCGTACATGGCCAACAGACCGCAGACGATGCCCTCGTACCCGGCAAAGGTAAGGATGGCGGCATTCCCGGTGGCCTTGCCCGCCGCCAGCAGGAAGAACAGGACCACCAGGGTCCCGAACACCAGCTGCAGGGCCTTGTTCAGCCTGAGGGTGCCGATGAACAATAGGAACGAGAAGAAACCCCAGACCGAGAGGTAGCTGGCCATTGAGGCCGGGGACGGGGCCTCGGTCCAGCCCAGCTTGGGCATCACCATCAGGCCCACCAGGGTGATCCAGAAGGCGCCGTAAGATGTGAAGGCCACAGTGCCGAAAGTGTTGCCCTTCTTCCATTCCATGATGCCGACGATCAGCTGGGTGATGCCGCCGTAGAACAGGCCCATGGCCAGAATGGCGCTGTCCAGGCCAAAGAACCCGGCATTGTGGAGGTTCAAAAGGATAGTGGTCATGCCGAAGCCCATCAGGCCGAGGGGAGCGGGATTGGCGGTGGTGTCCTGGATCTTGGTGGCGTTGTCCATGCAGCGTCTCCTGAAAATTTGGATTTTATGGTTAGGTTGGTTTTGTTTTTTAAGCCGGGGTAACTGAAAGAATATAAGCCTTAATGATATCAAAATATCGGCTTTAATGCAATAATATAAGACAAAAAAACGCCCCGGAAAACCGGGGCGTTTGAATGTTCCAACTTCGACCATTTCTATCTTATCAAGAAGAGCTGTTATAGTTTCATCCTCTTCTTGTCCGCGTCAAAGCCCTTGACCTAGTCCTTTGGCTCTCACAGGCGGGTGCTTATTTCACCCCCCAGTCCAAAACGACCTTGCCTGATTTGCCGCTGCCCATGACCTCGAACCCCGATTTGAATTCTTCGATGGGAAAACGGTGGGTGATGACAGGGCTGATATCCAGCCCCGAGCGGATCATGGCGGTCATCTTATACCAGGTCTCGAACATCTCCCGGCCGTAGATCCCCTTCAGGAACAGGCCTTTGAATATGACCTTGCCCCAGTCAATGGCCTCATTTTCGCCCATGATCCCCAGCATCGCGATGCGACCTCCGTTGAGCATGGCATCGAGCATGCTGCGGAAGGCGGCGGCGTTACCCGACATCTCCAGACCCACGTCAAATCCTTCGGTCATCCCCAGGTCGCGCATCACAGTCTTCAGGTCTTCCCTGGCCACATTCACGGCCCGGGTGGCTCCCAGCTTCTTGGCCAGGTCCAGGCGGTAATCATTGACGTCGGTGATGACTATGTTGCATGCGCCCGCGTGCCGGGCGATGGCCACGGCCATGATGCCTATGGGGCCGGCCCCGGTGATCAGCACGTCCTCCCCCACCATGTCAAAAGAAAGGGCGGTGTGGGCCGCATTACCGTAAGGGTCGAAGATCGAGACCACCTCGTCGGGGATGCTGTCCGGCACCGGGAAGACATTCTCCGCCGGGATAGCCAGATATTCGGCGAATGATCCCGGCCGGTTGACGCCGACGCCGGTGGTGTTGGGGCAGAGATGGCGCTTGCCCGCCCGGCAGTTGCGGCAATGGCCGCACACCAGATGGCCCTCGCCCGTCACCCGCTCGCCCCCCTTGTACCCGGTGACGGCGCTGCCCACTTTCTCAATGACCCCCACGTATTCGTGCCCCACCGGCATCGGCACGGGTATGGTCTTCTGGGCCCATGGATCCCAATTCCAGATATGCATGTCGGTGCCGCAAATGGCGGATTTGTGAATGCGGATAAGCACATCGTTGGGTCCCATCTCCGGCAAGGGTACATCCATCATGGTCAGGCCCGGTGCCCGCTCGTTTTTTACCAGGGCGCGCATTTGATCCCTCCTCAAATTTTAAATGATTTTATGATATTGTATATTTATTCCCCCAGAAAGTAACCTGGCTATTTCAGCATCCACCATTTCCCGGCTGTTCCCCTGTTCAAGAACCAACCGGGCGAAATAATGAATCACCTCGCAGCAAGCTGCGAGGTGTCTCAAGGTAATTTTGTTTAATGAAAACCTTACGGTTTTCAAATGCCTTCATTTTTTGAGGCATTTCCTGTGCTCCTGTGATTATATGTTATGGGTTTGGTTATTGGTTCTTTTGCCGTTCCGTTAACTGCAACAATTCCGCCTCGATCTCCGGCTGGGAAATTCCCTGTTTCAAGGCTTCTGCGGTATAATTCCTGGCAGCCTGCTCGGCCAGGGGTTTATTGCCCAGACGACAATAACACTCAACCAGACAGCCCAGGGCATTTTTAAATTCGTATGGCAGATCGCTTGATTCGGCCAAAGCAAGGCCCTTTTTGATGTGGGAAATTCCGGCATCGTTATTATCCCTGAACACCCTGTTTTTGCCCAGCCAGCTGTAGCCTCCGGATAAAAACGACATCATCTTCATCTTTTCCGAGACATCTATCAGGCGGATAAAACATTCTTCTGCTTTTTCGTGTTGACCGGCCGAAAAATACAAAGTCCCGGCTTCACCGTGCCGGTATGTAACCAGATGGGGATCAGTCAGGCCGTGCCCGCTTATTATCTGATCAGCCTTTTGCAGGAACTCCTGGGCCTTGTCGAACTCCCTTTCCCCCGCTTGCAATCCTACCTGGGTTAAAAGGTTGTTTACGATACCGCGGTAGTCATTTACCTGCTCGCGCAAGGCAAGCGAGCGAATCAATAAAGCCTTGGCCTGGGTTATATCTTTCTGGGCCATCAATATCTGTGACATGGAATGTAAAACGTGGGCGGTGCGGTAAATGTCATTCTGCCTTTCAAAGCAATCAAGCGCCTGTCTATAGAGTTCCAGCGCCCGGGGATAATTGCCTTGAATGTTATGGATATTTGCCAGGTTGTTCCTGACTATGCCGACCGAGGTATCCATTTCTAATTTTTGGTAATGTTCCAGAGCCTGGAGAAATGACTCTTCGGCCAACCTAAAACTGCAGCGCCGCAGGTGGATGTTTCCCGAAGTATTCCAAGCGCTGGCCCGGTTTTCATGATTGTCAACAACCTCAGATGAAATGACCAGCCGGGTCAGCTCCAAGCCTTCATCAAACCGGCCCCACAGATAATACAGCGCCGCCTTTTCGGCCAGAACCTTGTTCTTCATTTCAGCCTGGCCAACTGTTTCGGCCAAGGCTGCCGCCCGGTTAAGCCGGGACTCCGTATCCGGGTAGTCGGTCAGCAGTTTGGCGACCAAGGCGCTGTTGACCAGCAGTTTGACCACCACTTCGGCTGTTATTTCCTTCTTGGGGTGCATCAGATTTTCGGGCTTTATTGTCAAAGCAGTTTCACAAAGAATTTCCGGTTTTACCAAAGGGATAAGAATAGCTCCAAAGTCATGCTTGGCAGGAAAAGATATAAAACGGCAAACTGTAAATCGGGAATTGTAAACAATTCTTAGTTAGTGACCCTTCGGCATGGCTCAGGGCATGCTTTGTGTCTTAGTGGCTAGTGTACTTAATCGGTAAGAATATCACGATAAATTTGGGATGTCAATGGTAAAATGGAAATGTCCGATTATACTTGACAAGACCTTGTAATTTAGGCTAAAATAATGGTTTACTGTCAATAATACAATCATTATCACTTAAGGATAGGAGCTTAGTTTAAGGCGATGAGAAAAGCCAATCTATGGAAAGCCTTGCTTACTGTGGTCCTTTTGGCAGCGGCCATCTGGCAGCTGATCCCCACATTCAAGCTGCAGGGTTTGACCGAGACCCAGAAGGCCGAAATGCCCCGCGAGGAGCTGAACCGGCTTTACACCAAGGCCATCCACCTGGGCCTGGACCTTAAGGGCGGCATGCACCTGGTGATGGAGATCAACCGCAAGGGCCTGGCCAAGGCCATGGGCAAGGAACCGTCTGATATCACCGAAAAGGAGATGTCCGACGCCACCGACCGGGCGCTGGAGATCATCAACAACCGGGTGGACCAGTTCGGCGTGGCCGAGCCCTCCATCCAGAAACAAGGCAGCGACCGGATAGTGGTCCAGCTGCCGGGGGTGGACAAGGACCGGGCCCGGGGCCTGATCGGGACCACCGCCCTGCTGGAATTCAAACTGGTCCAGGAGGACAAGGTGACCATGGAGGTGCTGGACAAGATAGACAAGGCCCTGTTGTCCGACAAGACCCGGAAGATCGCCTCTGACAGCGCCATGCTGGGAATTGAGGACAAGCCCTTCAGCGCGCTTTTGGCCCCCACCGGCAGCGAACTGATGGTGATGGAGCAGGACAAGCCCCTGGTGGAAAAACTGCTGGCCGATCCCCTGGTGGTCGCGGCCATCCCCCCGGACTACCAGTTCCTGTGGGGCGAGAAGAGCAGCGGCGAGAACTTCCGGGGCTATCCGTTATATATGATGAAAAAACAGCCTGAGATCACCGGGGCCTCGCTGGCCGAGGCCCGGATGGGGGTGGGCACGGCCGACAATCCCGGCGGCCTTTATGTGGACTTTGTGCTGGTGCGCCAGGCAGCCAATCTCTTCTCCCGGGTCACCGCGGCCAACGTCAAGCGGCGGCTGGCCATCGTGCTGGACGGCGTGGTCAAGTCGGCCCCGGTCATCCAGGAGCGGATCCCCAACGGACGGGGGCAGATAACCTTGGGCACCTCCTCCAATCCCGACCAGGCCAAGGACCTGGCCATCATCCTGCGGGCCGGCGCCCTGCCAGCCCCGGTGGAGATCATCGAAGAACGTTCGGTGGGCCCGACCCTGGGACTGGATTCCATCTCCAACGGCATGAAGGCCACCCTGATCGGCGGCGCGGCCGTGATCCTGTTCCTGGTCGCCTATTACAGCCTGAGCGGGCTGATAGCAGTGATGGCCCTGGGGCTGAACGCAGTGCTGCTGCTGGCGGTGATGGCCGCCTTCCGCTTCACCCTGACCCTGCCCGGCATCGCCGGTGTGGCGTTGACCATCGGCATGGCGGTTGACACCTACGTGCTGATATTCGAGCGCATCCGCGAGGAGATCCTGGCCGGCAAGACGGTCCGGGCGGCCATCGAGGCCGGATACGACAAGGCCTTCACCACCATCCTGGATTCCAACGCCACGGTCTTCTTCTCCTCGGTGGCCCTGCTGTGGTTCGGGACCGGTCCGGTCAAAGGATTCGCCGTTTCGCTGATCATCGGCCTGTTGGTGTCGATGTTCACCGCCGTAGTGGTCACCAGATTGATCTTTGACTGGATCACAGTCAGGTGGAACACGTCCAAACTATACATTTAAGGAGACAGCAGCATGATTTCAATTTTCAAAAGCATCCCCAAGTTCGCCTTTATACCCAACCGGTATAAAGCCTATATATTTTCCATCGCCATCACAGTGGTGGCCATAGTTTCGGTGCTGGCCCACGGGGGCCTTAAGCTGGGGGTTGATTTTACCGGAGGAACCCTGCTTCAGGTGCATTTCCAAACGCCAGCCAGCACCGATCAGGTCCGGGCCGCGCTGTCCGATGCCGGGTTCAGCATCTCCGAGATCCAGAAGATCAAGGACACCGACAAGATCAAGAACGCCTTCCTGATCCGGACCGGCCTCCAGAACGACGCGGCGGGAAAGGACAGGTCCATGGGCCAGCAGATGGCCGAGGCTTTGACCCAAAAACTGCCGCAGAATGCGGTGACCGTCGACAGCGACGAGACCGTGGGGCCCAAGATCGGCAAGGAGCTTCAGCTGAAGGCGCTTTGGGCGGTACTGGTGGGCCTGTTGTTCATCCTGATCTACGTTAACTTCCGGTTCGACTTCCGTTTCGGGGTGGCTGCCATCATCTCCCTGTTCCATGACGTGGCCTGCACCGTCGGCTTCATCTCCCTGACCGGCATGGAGTTCAACATGCAGTCGATGGCGGTGCTGCTGACCATCCTCGGCTACTCCATCAACGATTCCATCGTGGTGGCCGACCGGATCCGGGAGAACGTCAAGAAACCCCACAAGGAGACCTACGGCGAACTGGTGAACCGGTCCATCAACGAGACCCTGTCCCGGACCCTGGTCACCGCCGTGTCGGTCTTCCTGGTGCTGATCGCCCTGCAGCTTTTCTCGGGACGGGTGCTGTCCGATTTCACCAAACCCATGCTGTTCGGACTGATCATCGGCACTTACTCCTCGATCTTTATCGTGGCCAGCCTGGTGGTGGACTGGGAAATAAAATCCCCCATCAAGCGCAAGAAATAGTTTTCCATTACAGAAAAAATCCCGGCATATCATGCCGGGATTTTTATTTTATCCCGAGGCGGTTTTTAGGTCAAAAATAATCTTAAATATTGTTGACTTTAATCCTCTTTCATAGTATCATAATTAGATGTATTTCTAAGACATTACAAAGCAAATAAAACACAATGGAGCGAACTCAACAATGAAATGGTTATCCGTATTTTTGGCGCTCAATATCCTGCTTTCGCCGTTCACGGCCTCCCTGGCGGTGGCCCAGAGCCAGGCCCGGGCCAGCGTGGCGGTGATGGATATGGAGCCCAAGGGAGTGCCCGAGAACGAGGTCTCGGCCCTTTCCGACCGCCTGCGCACCGAGCTTTTCCGCACCGGGGCCTTTGACGTGATGGAGCGGGGCAAGATGCAGGACGTGCTTAAGGAACAGGGTTTTCAGCAGAGCGGGGCCTGCAACACCGACGCCTGCGCGGTGGAGATCGGCCAGATGATCGGGGTCCAGAAGATCATCGGCGGCTCCCTGGGCAGGGTGGGCAAGACCTATACCGTGAACTTGAGGATGATAGACGTCAAGACCGGCCGGATCGAGCGCAGCGTCACCGAGGACTACACCGGAGAGATAGACAAGCTGCTGACCAGCACCATGAAGACCGTGGCCTACACCCTGGCCAACTCGGTGACCACGGACCAGAAGGCCCAAAAAGCCGAGAACAAACAGGACCAGAAGTCGGAGAAAAAGCCGGTGGCTCAGGCCATGCCCAAGCCTGCCTCCGAAGGAAAACCCCTCTACAAAAAATGGTGGTTCTGGGGAGGCATCGGCCTGCTGGGCGCCGGCGGCGCGGCCGCGGCTCTGGCCGGCGGCAGTTCCACTCCCGCCGTTGATGAGACCCCGATCGTAGACAACACCATCCCCCTCCCGCCAACCATAAGGCCATAAGGAGAAAAGACAATGAAAAAAATATTTTTTGCTCTTATATTGACTGTTGCTTTATCCTCGATGGCCCTGGCCGGGGTATGGCAGATGAGTAGCCACATGCTCCAGGGAGCGGCCGACGACATGGCGGTGACCACCTTCAAGGATTCGCTTGGCAGCACCTGTATCATGACCATTGGAGGGCAGCGGGGCGGCAGCTCATTGTATGATGTCACCTATTATAATCCGGCCTCAAATTACTGGTATAATAAGGCGCCGATCCCCAAGACCCTGATCGGAGCCAGGGCGCTCAGTATTAGTGATACCTTGGTCTTTCTTAACGGGGGATACAGCCAGTCGGCCGGCAGCTACAGCACCACCACCTACACCATGCGGGATACCGGGTACTGGCATGAAGTATCCGGCCTGGCCACCACCGGCTACATGGCCAATCACGGTTTTGTCTGGCTTCCCAACGTCTATTCCGGGGTATATATGTATGCCGTTGGCGGCATGACCACCGGTCCGGCCGACAGCCTGATGGAAAGACTGGACCCCCAGTCAATGACCAAGACCTGGAGCAAGGATATGCCCGCCGCCCGGGCCAACGCAGTGGTGGCCGGGGCCCTGGGTCAGGACGGCAAACCGCACATCTTCGTGATCGGAGGGAAGAGTTTTAGCGGGGTCCTTACCAACACCGTGCTGGTATATGATACCACCGGGCCACAGGGCTCATGGACATACAAGACCAACATGCCCGGCTCCGGCCGCTGGCAGGCAGCCGGGGCGTTGCTGGGAGGAAAGATCTATGTGATCGGCGGCATCGTTGACCTCATCGGCACCGTCACCCGCCGGGTCGACATCTACGACCCCCAGACCGACACCTGGACCCTGGGGGACTCCATACCCGAGCCGCTGTGCCGGGCCGGAGCCGCGGGATTGAACAACGCCATCTACGTCTTTGGCGGATACAATAAGACCACTTCCATGCAGAGCGACAGCGTCTGGCAGTACCGGCCCCTGGCCCCCAGCCCGCCGCCGCTGATCCAGCCGCTGAACAACGCCCTGACAAACAACAACTACCCCGAGTTCTACTGGGGGTCGGTGCCGGGTTGCACCCAATATAGGTACGAGATATCTTCAGATCCCACTTTCGTCACCATTGACGTCGCTCAGGGCTCCACCTCGGACACCAGCAAGCTTTATCCCTCAATATATATCAGCTCGGGAGGATCTTATTTCTGGCGGGTTAAGGCCTACAACTGGTCCCTGCCCGACAGCTCCGGCTGGTCACCGGTGCGAAAACTGACCTTGGACCTGACGGGACCAAGCACTCCAATACTTTCAACCCCGGCAGACGGTTCCATCCTGAACAGTTCCAACGTTAATTTCTCCTGGTTCCCCGTGGACAGCGCCGTGGTTTATAATCTGCAAATAGACAACTTTGACGGATTATTCATCACTCCGTTGATCAACGATTCCACCATCTCATCAACTGGGATATCCATCAACCTGACCTCATATGGCGGGGGCGACGACTTGTATTACTGGCGGGTGAGGGCCAGGGACTCGGTTGGCAACTGGTCGGGCTGGAGCGAAGTTCCCACGTTCACCGTTGACATGACCGCTCCCTACGTAACCTATACCGACCCGGCAGGAAGCGCAGGCAATATTCCTGTTTCCAGCCCTGTTGTCATCGGATTCTCCGAGGGAATAAATCACACCAGCGGCACAGGCTTTTCCTTCACCTGCTCCCCGGATCCCGGAAACTGGATAGAATCCTGGAACTTGGCCAGCGATACCGTGACCCTCACTCATGCTCCATTTGTAGCTGGACAAAATACACAGTTCATGGTCACTGCTGCCACCGACTTGGCCGGCAACAACCTGGTATCCAGCTACGGGTGGAATTTTACCACCGCGGCCGCCAGCCTGCCCCCCCGCCTGCATGTCCAACCATGCACTTCGGCTACCGCCGCCTACGCCCAGGGATTTAGCGCTCAGGTTTCAGCTGTTAAGCCTGGTGCAGTAAGCGGAAATTGGGGGATAGCCGGAGTTTCCATCAGGTTTTACGTTCCCGGGACCCATACCCTGATCGATTCGCTTAACTTATCCAACTACTCAGATAGCTTATGGGGTGCCAATGCTGGCTCCTCTTTAGGTGGCCAAAGCTTCCCGCGGGCTGACGGACTGCAATACCGGATCGCTGCCCGGAGCGATGAAGGGGCGGTGACCATTTATCCCGACTCCACCCAGTCTATGGCCGCCGGTTTTTATCACCACCACCCGGTCTCCATCAACTCAACCGAAGCCAAAAACATTTTTACCATAGCAGTTCCCAATGACCAGTGGCGGATGTACTCTTTCCCGGGCAATATGAAGAACATCTCCATTTATAACGAACTGTCAGACGATCTGGGAAGCTACGACCCCGCCAAATGGAGGCTTTTTACCTGGGATTCATACAGCTCCAAGTATCTCGAGCATGGCGGCCCCAATACCTGTTATGTCGACAATTTGCGGGCCTTCTGGCTGCGCCACCGGATGGGGGGTGTGGTTACCATTGATCTGGAAGCCACCGCCAACGGCGGGCTGGAGACCTGGACCTCGGGCGATGACAATTATCCCGGCGCTTTGACCGGCTTGCCCGAGGGCTGGACGGATATTGCCAACCCCTTTATGTTCCCGGTGCCGTGGGATTCCGTTGTATATAATCCAAGCTTGGGAATTCAAGGCCCCTATGCTTTTGACGGCTCTGACTGGCAACTGCCGGTCACGGTCAGCACCCAGCCCATGATGCCTTTCAGGGGCTACAGCTACAAAACGCCTGTAGGCAATGCGTCCAGCCTTTGGATCATGCACCGCCGGGCGCCGGGATATAAGAACGAAACCCCGGCGCTGCAGTGGCCCCAGGGATGGCGGGGCCAGGTGGCAGTCAGCACCAATGACGGAAGCGACGGCCAGAACTTTTTCGGCATCGGCGCCGGAATGACCCTGGGCAAGGATGCTTACGATTACTCCGAACCGCCCAAGGGCATTGCCGGAACCGCCGGGTATTTTAAACTGGAAGACGGCGAGTGCGCCGTGGATCTGCGCCCGGAACTGGGCGACGGCCAGACCTGGGATTTTGCGGTGGACTGCCAGGGCCAGACCAAATTGACCCTCACCCTGCCGGTGGAATTCCCGGCCGGGACCGAATGTTACCTGGCCGATCTCAGCCGCCAGGTTTCGGTGAACATCAAAGACAACAACACTTACAGCTTTGCTCCGGAACCCGGCGAGACGGTCAGGGAATTCAAGATAATAGCCGGAAAGGTCGATTACGCCAAAGCAGTTCTGGGGACCTCCTTTGCTCTGCCGGCTGTAACATTGCTGGCACAGAACCGGCCCAATCCCTTAAGGGACAATACTTCCATCAGTTATCAGCTGGCGGCGGATGGACCGGTGAAACTGGCGATATACAACGTGGCCGGGCAACTGGTGAAGACCATAGTGAACCATCCCCAGATGGCAGGCCGCTACACCGTTTCCTGGAACGGGCGGGATGAATCCGGACGGCAGGCCGCCACCGGCGTTTACTTCTACCGCCTGACCGCCAACGGAACCTCGGCCGCCCGGACCATGAACCTGATCAAATAAAACCGGCACGGATCCAAACGAAAAAGCGCCCCGCTAATTGCGGGGCGCTTTTCTTATGACCTGACAGTATCAAAAACAAATAACTAGGCCATGGCCTGCTTGCGTGACAGGCTGTACTTTCCGGTGTCGGGATCCACCTTGATCAGCTTGACCGTGATGGAGTCCCCTTCTTTGACGATGTCCTCCACCTTGTTGACCCGGGTCTTGTCCAGCTCGGAGATGTGGACCAGCCCCTCGGTGCCCGGCATGAATTCCACAAAGGCCCCGAAGTTCATGATCTTCACCACCCGCCCCTGGTAGATCCGGCCCATCTCGGCTTCCACCGTCATGGCCTTGATCTTCTCGAAGCAGGCCTGGGCTCCGCCCACATCGACTGAAGCGATGGTGACCTTGCCTTCGTCGCTGATGTCGATCTTGACCGAGAATTCCTCCTGCAAAGCCCGGATCATCTTGCCGCCGGGCCCGATTATCATTCCGATCTTTTCCACCGGGACGTTCAACGCCAGGATCCTGGGCGCATAGACCGAGATCTCGGCCTTGGGAACGGAGATGACCTTCTCCATCTCGCCCAGGATGTGCATCCGCCCCTGGTGGGCCTGGGTCAGGGCCTTTTCCAGGATGTCCTTGTTCAATCCCTGCACCTTGATATCCAGCTGCAGGGCGGTGATGCCGTCCTTGGTGCCGGCTACCTTAAAGTCCATGTCTCCCAGGTGATCCTCCAGCCCCATGATGTCGGAGAGGATGGCCACCCGGCCCTGCTCCATCACCAGGCCCATGGCGATGCCGGCCACCGGCGCCTTGATGGGCACCCCGGCGTCCATCAGCGAGAGCGAGGCTCCGCAGACCGAGGCCATGGAAGATGACCCGTTTGATTCCAGGATCTCGGAGACCACCCGCACCGTATAGGGGAAAAGGTCTTCCGATGGGATCACCGGGGCCACCGCCCGCTCGGCCAGGGCTCCGTGCCCGATCTCCCGCCGGCCCGGACCCCTGATGGGCTTGACCTCGCCCACTGAGAAGGGCGGGAAGTTATAATGCAGCATGTAGCTCTTGGAGTATTCCCCCTCCAGGTCCTCTATCCGCTGTTCGTCAGAGGCGGTGCCCAGGGTGGTCACCACCAGGCTCTGGGTCTCGCCCCGGGTGAAGATGGCCGAACCGTGGGTCCGGGGCAGAAACCCGACCTCCCCGGTGATGGGCCGGATCTGGGTCAGGCTCCGTCCGTCGGCCCGCTGGCCCTTGCTCAATATCCGCTCCCGCAGGTCGTGGCTCTGGATCTCCTCCACCATGGCGTTGATCTGCTTTCCCGTTTCCGGGAATTCGGTCAACAGGGCCTCGGCGGCGTCCTGGCAGATCTTCTTGACGGCGTCCTGCCGCTCTTCCTTGAGGGCAATGACATTGGCTGCCTGGATCTTTTCTGTGGTCAAGGCCTTGACCTTTTCCAGCAGGGCCTGGTTGACCGGGGCGATCTCCAGCTTGCGTTTGGGTTTTCCGCACAGTCCCACCAGTTCCTCCTGGAGGGCGATGATCTGCTTGATGTAATTATGCCCGAACTCTATGGCCTCGATGATCTCGGCTTCCGAAACCTCGCGGGCCCCGGCTTCCACCATGGTGATGGAATCCTTGCTGCCGGAGATCACAATGTCCAGCCGGCTCTGTTCCAGCTGCTGGAAGGTGGGGTTGATGACATACTGATTGTCCACCTTGCCCACCCGCACCGCGGCTATCGGCCCGTTAAAGGGAATGTCGGACAGCGACAGGGCGGCCGAGGCTCCGGTCAGGCCCAAAACGTCGGCATCGTTCTCCCGGTCGGCCGAGATGATCAGGCAGACTATCTGCACTTCATTCCGGTAGCCTTCGGGGAACAACGGCCTGATGGGCCGGTCGATCAGCCGGGCCGAAAGGATCTCCTTGTCCCGGGGCTTGCCCTCGCGCTTGAAGAACCCGCCCGGTATCCGCCCGGCGGCGTAGGCCTGTTCCCGGTATTCCACCGACAAGGGGAAGAAGTCAATTCCCTCCCGGGGCGAGTCGGATCCCACTGCGGTCACCAGCACCACGGTCCCTCCGTAGCGCACCGTCACCGAGCCGTGGGCCTGTTTGGCGATCCTGCCGGTCTCGATGATGAGCTTGCGGCCGCCGATCTCCAGTTCCTTGGTATGAACCATAAAACCTCCTTTTTTGTCCCAGGCTCCTTGAGTCTGGGCTTCTCCCGGCTTTTTTATCCGGGAGGAATTGTTCCGGTTAGGTTAATGACAAGGGGCGATTTTAACCGTAAAATCGCCCCCAGATTTTTACTTCCTTAAGTCTAATTTTTCCACGATGGCCCGGTACCTGGCGGCATGGCGCTTGATGAGATAATCCAGCAGCCTGCGGCGGCGGCCCACCATCATCAGAAGTCCGCGCCTTGTGGCGTGGTCCTTCTTGTTGGCCTTGAGGTGCCCGGTCAGCTGGTTGATTCGCTCGGTCAGCAGGGCGATCTGGACCTCGGGTGATCCGGTGTCGCTCTCGTGCTTCTTGTGGACTGTGATCACTTCCTGCTTCTTTTCCTTTTGCAAAGGCATGGTCTTTCCGTCTCCTAAAATATGGGTTGTTTTTGATACGCCGCAACCTGCGAAGAGGGGCAGGCAGGGCAAAGTTAAATGACCTGTAATTATACCCTATTTATGACCCGTAAGTCAACTGTAAAGGGAACCTTACAATCCCAGGGCGGCTGAGTCCAACACAATGGTCACCGGCCCGTCGTTCTGAATATCCACCAGCATCTTATCCCCAAAGCTTCCGGTTTTGACCTCAGCACCAGTACTTTTGAGTATTTTTACGAACATTTCATAGAGCTTTTCGGCGGTTACCGGCTCGGCCGAGTCGGTGAAAGACGGCCTCCGCCCCTTTTTACAGTCGGCGTACAGGGTGAACTGGGAGACGGCCAGCACCGAGCCCTTGACCTCCGAAAGAGATAGGTTCATCTTGCCGTCCTGGTCCTCGAAAATGCGGAGATTGAGGCACTTAGCGGCCATCTGCTCCGCAGTCGATTCAGTGTCCCCGTGGGTGAACCCGCAGAGCAGGCACAGGCCCGGGCCGATCTTCCCGATCACGGCGCCGTCAACTGTGACGCTGGCGGATGAAACACGTTGGATCACTAACCGCATAACTTTGGACCAATTTCTAATTACTAATTTCGAAACACTAAACAAATTATAATATCGAAGTTTCAAACTCAAAACAGTTTTGAGAATTGGGGATTCGAAATTGTCCCGCAGAAGCGGGATCCCGCCAACGGCGGTGATTTAGATATTAGGTTTTTAGTTTTTAGGGCTTGTCTGTTCCATTGCCCGACTTCAAAGCCCGGCATCTCAGTCATTGCTTGCCTGAGTGCCGGGCTTCTCCATCGTTTTAGCGCCTACTGGTGCTTGGCCACCACTTCCACCACCTCGGGAAAATCTATCCCATTGCGCTTCAGGGTCTCCAGAGTGGGGACGCCGTCGGCGGTCCAGCCCCGGCGCTTGTAGACCGCCTCCACCAGTTTCTGATAGCGGTCCTCCCGGTACTTGCGGTGCAGGGCCATTTTCTCCTCGGTGGATTTTCCAGCCGGGTCTATCTGCATCCAGTCCTTCAGCTGCTTGTCATAGCGCTCCTGGCGGGAATCGTATTCCTCTTTGGTGACCGGCCCCATGGCCCGGTAGGGCGGCTGGTCGTATTTCCTGACCCCCTTGCCCATTCTCAGGTCGAAGACCCGCTGGAACTGGTAGACCCGCTCCGACATTTTGATGATCTCCTCCTTGGTGATCTCCCGGCCGGTGACCCCGGAGAAAAGGTCGACGTAGTTCTGGACGTGCTCCGGCACCTTGGCCGCGTCCATGGGGGCGTTCTTGGTGCGGTTGTCCCCGGGCTCGATGTCGTTCCAGGGCAGTTTGCACAGGCCGTTCAGCCCGAACCAGGTGCGGAACATCGGAAAATAATACAGGGCCTCGGCCTTGTCCTCAAAGGTGGGGATCTGGTTGTTGACCATGTCCATGAAGATCACCCAAGCCTCGTCGTGCTGGGGGCCCTTGTTGGTGAGGTAGTAGCCGCCCTGCTGGGCCAGCGACTCTTTTGACATGTACTCCGACTGCTCCAGCCCCTTGCCCTCCAGCCCGATGTCCGTAAGAAAGGCGAAGTCCCCCCAGCCCTTGTCGGCGAAGATCCGCTTCATCCGCTGGACGCCCTGCCCGGCGATCAGGCCGAATCCCTCGCCCCGGGCCATCTGGTGCATCATCTCCATCTGGGATTCCCCGTTGCCCCAGGACAGGTCCAGTCCCCCGGTGCGCTCGGCATTTAGGATGCCCCTCTGCCAGCATTCCATCACAAAGCCAGTGATGGTGCCGAAGCTGATGGTGTCTATGCCATAGGTGTCGCAGTAGAAGTTGCATTCAATGACCCATAACGGGTCGAAGATCCCGCAGTTGGAGCCGCAGCCGGCCGCGGTCTCGTATTCCGGCCCGTCCACCACCACCTTGTGGCCCTTGTAGGGCCCGGTGCGCAGGGCAAACTCGTCCACCCCGTGGGCGCAGGCCATGGAACAGCCGTACCAGCAGCCATCCGGGATGCCCTGGGTGAACTGCTTGATCCAGGTGGTCTTGTCTATCTTGGGGGCATCCACGTGGCTGCCGTACTGGAAGTTCATCACCGGCAGCAGGTCGTAGGAGTTCATCACGCCCACGATGTTGGTGGTGCCCACCTTGCGCATCCCGCACATCTTGTCGTCGAAGTCGTGCATCTCCTTGTGCAGGCGGACCCCGGCCCGCTGGATCCGGCCCAGGTCGGCCGGATGGTTCATGTCGCCTTTCACCTGCGGCCCGTGAACGATCAGGGCCTTGATCTTCTTGTCCCGGAACACCGTGCCGATGCCGCCCCGCCCGGCCTGCTTCAGCCGGGTCACCTTGCGCCGCACGTCGTAGTAGCAGAAGTTGAGGCAGCCGATCAGCGAGTGCTCGGCGGCCTGCCCGGCCGAGGCCACCGACACATTGCGCAGGTCGGCCTCATCCGTGGCATATTCGTGGGTGAACTGCTCGGCCGCGATGTGCGAGTTGACCGACTCCAGCGGCGCCAGTTCGATGGTGACCCTGCCCTTGACCCCGTCCAGCACCACGATCACGTCCTCCTGGGCCTTGCCCTGGATCTCCAGGGCGTCGAAACCCGAGAACTTCAGCAGCGGCCCCAGGTAGGCGCCGACGTTGGAATCGATGGGGATGTTGGTGATGGGCGACAGGGTGACCACCAGCGACTTGCCGGCCCCCGGGTACTGGGTGATGCCGCAGATCGGGCCGGGGGAGATGATGATGTCGTTCTCCGGGTCGTTCCACTTGGTGGTGGGCTTGATGGCATCCCACAGGTATTTCAGGCCAAAGCCCCGTCCCCCGGTGAAGGTCTGCTTCATGGCCTCGTCGATCTTCTTCTCGGTTATCTTGAAAGTGCTCAGATCGACATGCAGGGAGCGGTTGTTGTAGCCCTTTTGGGGCAGGCTGGGGGTGAAGGCATATTCGGCCAGCACCTGGTGGGCCGCCTTCATCTTTTCGATGTCCTGGGTGTATTTGGTATATTCAAAGACCTTGTTCTCGTCCATGGTTCCCTCCTGGTTGGGGCACGATGCATCGTGCCCTTACTGTTATAAGATTACCGTTCTGCGATCTCCAGGGCTTTCTCGGGGCAGGCCTTGACGCAGGCCCCGCAGGCCACGCACTTGAAGGGCTCCCTCAGCTCGGGATGGGTCCGCATGGAAAGGGTGGGACAGTAGCCCACGCACATCAGGCAGCCCACGCACAGCTTCTTGTCCAGCATCACCACCCCCTGCTTGTTGCGCTTGAGGGCCACCACCGGACAGACCGGCATGCACTCCCCGCACTGGTTGCAGACATTGATCTCCAACTTTCCGTCCGCTTCCTTGACCTGGATGGCCGATTTGGACGGATCCTCGGTCTTGAAGAAGGTCTTGGAGCATATCTTCTCGCAGGCCCGCACCCCCTTGCATATGGCCGGACTGGTCTTGAGATACTTCATTTGGTTTGACCTCGTGTGGTTTATATGATTATTTTGGATTTTTCAGATATTGGATTTTCATTTTAGCATCAAACAGCCCCAAAATCAAGGATAAAAGATCTCAGAACTCCACCACCGCCGTGCTGTCGCTGGGCACAAACTCAAACCCCAGGTCCCTTGAAAGCCGGGCCAGGTTTGACAGCACGGCCAACCCTTCCGGCCCGGATAAAGGTGTGGGCTTAAAGAACACCCGGTTGTTGTCCACGCACAGCGGCACCAGTTCGATCCGTTTTAACCCAGTGGAATCGAACTCTGTTTTAAGGATCACGCTCTCGGTGCATTTCCGGCTGCGCGAGCCGAAGGCGAAATTCCCCAGGCTGTAGGCGATCAGTTTGCCCTGGTAAAGCTCCATCCCCTGGAGGATGTGGGGATGGTGCCCCAGCACCAGATCCGCCCCCTGGTCGATGCAGAAATGGGCCAGGGTCCTTTGATAAAGCTTGGTGGTGTCCATCAGCTCGGCCCCCCAGTGAAAGGAAACGACCACCAGGTCCGCCAGCTCCTTGGAGGTTTGAATGTCCTCTTTTATCTGGTTTTCGTAGGCCGGGGCGGTTCCGGCCTTCTGGGCCGTGGCCCAGAACTGGGTGGGATGCACCCGGGAATAGGAGAGAAAAGCCACTTTGATCCCGTTTCTTTCCACAATGGCAGGCTTCCTGGCCCCGGCCAGGGTCATCCCCGCCCCGCTGTGGGCTATGCCTAATGAATCCAACAGAACCAGCGTGGCTTTAAGCGGCTCCGGGCCATAGTCCATCATATGGTTGTTGGCCATGGCCACCACGTCGAAACCGGCTTCCTTTATGCCGGCGGCCAGCCGGGGCGGGACCAGGAAGGTGAACTTCTTGTCGAAAGCTTTCCCCTTGGTGCCGTAAGGCGCCTCCAGATTACAGACGGCGATATCTGCCTGTTGTATCAAGGACCGGGTATTGCTGAAGGGATAATCCGGCCCGCTGTCGTTGACCCAGGGCGCCATGCTCCCGCCGGTCATCACATCACCCACCGCCAGGATGGAAACCCTGCCGGAATCGCTCTGTGCCGAAACCTTTGCCAGGCTGATAAAAAACATAATGGTTGATAAAAACAGGATTTTCATTAAAATACCTTATGCAATATATTTTCCCTCTGTGTGTTTAGTGCCTTTGTGTCTCTGTGTCTTTGTGGCAAGGTGCCCCCGGCCATAAAAAAACCCAGTCCATTATACCATAAAATGAACTGGGAAAAAATACCTGGGACAAACAGGATCAAAACATCCGGGCGGCCAGGATATAGCTGGTGGGATCTTTGGGCTGTCCGTTGACCATCACTTCGTAATGCAGATGGGGCCCGGTCACCCGGCCGGTCTGGCCCACCAGAGCCACTACCTGCCCCCGGCTCACATTCTGCCCCACCGATACTTTGATGAGGGAGCAATGGGCAAACCTGGTGGTGATGCCGTACCCATGGTCCAGTTCCAGACAAAGGCCGTAGTTGTTGCGGTAACCAACGAACTTGACCGACCCGGCGGCCGGAGCCGCAATGATGGTCCCATCGGGGCCGGAGATGTCTATCCCCTCGTGCATTCTAAGCTCGCCCACCAGCGGGTCGCGCCGCACGCCGAAGGTGCTGATGATCCATCCCGGGGTGGGCTGGATCGAGGGAAGATGGTTCCACATCTCCTGTTTTTCGCTTAAGGCGGAAACAATGGCTTCAAAACTTTCCAGCTGCAGGCGGGCCTCCCGGTCCAGCTTCTCCAGGTCCTGCTGCACTGTTTGCAGGCTGGCGGCGGTTCCGGGGGTGATCCCCTCGGGCAATGGAGCCGGAGCAAAACCGCCCACCCCCACCCTCCGGACATCCGGGTCGATGGGAGACAGACCGGTCATCATCCGGACCTTGGAATCGAAGTTGACAAATTCGTTGATCTGGTCCTGCAATCCGGCCAGACTGTTCCCGAATTCCGAAACCTTGTCCCTTAATATCCGGTTCTCAAGTTTCAGGGTCTGCAGCATGGAGGCATCCACGAACTTGCCGACGTAGCCGGTGGTAACACCGACCAGGCCCAATACAATGAACACGGCTAAAACCGCCAGAGTCTTGGCCGCCCAAGTGGGCAGCCTTAAAGTGACGGTCCGGCCGCTTTGATGCGGTACGATTATCAGGGTTAGATATGTCTTGTCCTTGATGGCCATAAGTCTTTATTAAATGGAAAAATAGCTGAAAACCTAAATAGGCTTCAGGCCCAGTATAAAGATAGCATAAAAATGTAACGTTTGTCAAGCTAAATCTGGCGGTTTTACTGATACCCTACCACCCGGCCCGACTTGTTCTCCAATTTTACTTCGGGAATGGCCTTCAATCTGATCACGAACATGTACGACCAATTATTCTGGCTTTTGCTGCTGGAGAACCTGGCCTCCCAGCAATGAAGGTCCCGGAACAGGGAATAGTCCTGGGATATCATCTCGCCGGTCTTGATGTTATAGTAACGGTGGTAGCTGATGTTCCAGTTCTTGGTCAGGTTGAAATTGGCAGACCCGTTCAGGTCTGAACCTGAAACCCCCATATTTTTCAGCCAATTCTGACCGAACCCAAGATTAATGGACCAGGGCAGGCCCTTGGACGGGGCCTGGACCGGGGCGGGAACAGCAGCGGTATCAGTTTCAGCCCCCAAACTGTCGCCGCCCGGCAAGGGCAAACTGTCGGCCGGCCAGGCTTCTGGCCGGGCCAGTGTATCGGTTGGCATTACTGCGGCGGCGGAATCGGCGCTATCTGGTTTGGCCAGGACCGAGTCCTTGGGCTCAAGCCATCCCAGCCAACTACCGGAAAGTCCGTAACTCATGTCCAGCCTGGCCCACTGGTTCCTTTTCTGGTAAAAGTTGTATTCCCAGGAGAACTGGCAGTCCAAAGGACTGACATATGGCAGAACCTGGAGAAAACTGGTCAGACTGCCCCATTTGTCGCCCGTGGCCAGAAAATTGTAACTGGTGCCGGAGGATATTGTCAGCAGGTCTATCTTTTGTTCCGTGGTATCCTTTTTAAACTTAGCCTGGAACTGCTGGCTCAGGGAAAGACTCATTGATTTGCTCTCCCCCTGGCCTCCTCCCAAAAAGCTGTCGAACCTGCCCTGGTCTATCTTGGGAGAATAGGAGAATGAGGCCTGTGGTTTTACCACGTGACGCAGGGCCTTAAGTTTGCGGTCTCCGAAATCCAGCAAACCATAGAGGGTGGTACTGGCGCCCACCCCCCCGCTGTACAGCCAGCGCAGGGCGTTGCGGTTCTGGCTGGTGTCGCGGTCGTACCAGGTCCCCGATATTCTTGCGTTGGGATTCAGGTTTATCCAACGTAAAACATTGAAGGTGGCATCCAAATTGATGTTATTTTCCCATCCCTGGTGTTTTTCGGTCATCAGCGTATCCCGCTTGTCCGTAGCCAGAAAGTGGGAGGTCCCTGAAAATCCCAGCAAGCCCTTGATGATGTCCTTGCGGTAAAGGCTGACGGTGACTTCCGGCAACCGGCTGCTTTTGGTCTCAGTTTCCAGGTTGTTGTAGTGATCAACCGCCCCGGTCAGGCTGGCGATGGTGGACAAGGGGGTGTTGAGGGCCAGGTAGGAATGCAGGTTGCGGTCCATCCGGACGGTGCGGTTGTCGGAAAAATCGGTGTAATAATTCCGGTCGCTGACGAAATTGGCGTTGCCGTTTAGATAGGTCCTCTTGCCCAGTATCTGGCTGTATAATCCGTTCAGGCTCCAGCGCTGGTAACCGGTGTTCTGGTCGTTCTGGTAGGAAAAATTCAAAGTGGAGGAGAACCGGGGGGGCATCATGTAACGGGCCTCAAAATTGCCGCGCCAGCCGATGTTCTCCAGAAAATCGGCCGAGGCGGTGGCGTCTGATTGGTCGTTGAACACCTGGTAATAGGCCAGGTTCTTGACGAAGGCCCCCTCGTAGTTGTTGCTGCCGAACCGGGGCATCAAAAAGCCGGAATGCCGCTCCTTGCGCATGGGAAAGAACCAGAAAGGTATGGCCAGCACCGGGATCCCCTTAAAGCACAACAATACCGGCTGGGCCACGATCTTGTCATTAAGGTAGATCTTCATCTGCCGCGACCAGAAGTAAAAATGCGGGGTATCGCAGTCGCAGGTGGTGTATCGGCCCTGGTCTATGTTGAGCACCCGGTCGTCCACCTGGCGGACCCGGCGGCCCCAGTAGCGGCCCTTGTTGAAATCGGTGTTGCCGTTGTATATCCAGCCCAGCCGGGTCTTGAAATCATATACCATCCGGTCTCCCCTGATGGGCTCGTTGCCGTCATACAGCACCGGGCTTTGGTCCACCGTCAGCATCTGGTTCTTGGTGTCCAGGCTGATGCTGTCCCCGGTAACTTTTATCTCCTTGTATCGCACCTCAGCCTTTCCGGTCAGGCTGATCAGGCTCAGGTCCAGCCGGTAGTCTATCAGGTCGGCCTGGTAGCGGATGGCGGTTTTGGTGGTGTCGTCATTGGCCAGGCCCCATTCGTTGGAAACAGCTTTGGCGGTGGTGTCTTTTTTGGGTTTTACAGAATCCGGCAAGGCAGGATAATCTGTTGCGCCCGGACCGGCAGCCAGCGAGTCGGCGGCCCCTGTTTCTGCCGGAAGAGGAGAGGTTTGTCCCCATAGCAAATCCGGGGCGGCCGTCATGCTGAAGGCCGCCAAAAACAGAAACAGCGGCCAATACCCCAAGGGCCGCCGCCTATGTCTCCGGATTTTTATCATCGGTTGGGAAGAATATTTTGCTGGTTTATTATTTGTCCGCGATACCGGCATCGGCCCGGTACTCTTCTTTTATGGTAATAACAATCATCAGGGCCACCCCCACCATCACCGCGCTGTCGGCGATGTTAAAGGTGTACCAGCGGTCCAGGTAAAAGCCCGAAAATCTCAGGATCCCCGCCTGGAACGGGTGGATGATGATATCCGGCATGTCGCAGTCTATGAAGTCCGTCACCGCCCCGGTGCGGAACCGGTCCAGCATGTTGCCGGCCGCCCCGCCCAGGATGGAGCCGGTGGCCAATGCCGCCAGCAGGCTCCGGCTCTGGCTGCGGAGATAAAAATACACTATGGCGGTGATGGCCAAAAGAGACAGGGGCAGCATCAGGTAGCGGCTGAAGGGGCCGAAGGAAATGCCCATCACTCCGTTGCTGTTGGTGATATGGGTGAACTGCAGGGTCTGGCCCAGCACTTCATGGCTTTCTCCCAGGGCCAGGCGGGATTCCACCAAAAGCTTGGTCCAGCGGTCCAGCACGAACACCCCCAGGGTCACCGCTATTATGACGATGCGGTTGCGCAGTCGTAGTTCTGTCACAAAGGCCCCTTATTGTTCCTTGTTGCCGTTCTTGATCACCTGTTCGGCCTGGCGGCTGCATTTGATGCAGTATCGGGCGTAGGGCATGGCTTCCAGCCTGGCCGGATCCACCTCTTTGCCGCAGCTGTCGCAGATCCCGAACTTGCCATCCTTGGCCCGCATCAGGGCCTGGTCGATCTCGTAGAGCTCGTTGCCCTTGCTGGAGGCCAGGAACACGCTCTTTTCCTTTTCCATGGTGTCGGAACCCTGGTCGGCCGGATGATAGGAGGCCGAGGACAGGTCCCCGGAAGATTCCTTCTGGCTGGCCATCAGTCCCTCGCTTTTGATCTGAGCCAGTTCGGTGATGAAGCGCTTTCTTTCGTCCAGCAGGATGTTCTCGAATTTCTGCAGTTCTTTTTTGTTCATACCGGGTTTGATACCTCCTTAGGATTTTACCTGTTCTATGACTAAGTTGATGGGATGGCCGTTGATCTGCATCTGCTGCCCGGCTGTTTCCGGCGATCCCGTTTTTAGTTCCAGGGCCAGGGTCTCGTTCATGATATAGGTCTTGAATTTATTGATGGCCGCCGCCAGTTCTATATCCGTGTTGTATGTGACCGTGATCCGGTCGGAGACCTCAAAGCCGGATTCCTTGCGGATGTTCTGGATGCCGTGCACCAGCTCCCGGGCGCAGCCTTCGCCGGTCAGCTCCGGGGTCAAAGTGATGTCCAGAGCCGCCAGGTCCCCGCCTTCCTCCTTGACCATCAGCCCGGGCTTGGAGACGGCGGTGATCTCCGCGTCCCCGGTTTCGACCTCAAATTGTCCGGCCGGTATTTGAATGGAACATTTGCCCTGGGCTTTAAATGTTTTCACCTGCCGTCCGTCAAGTTTCAATATCTCCTCGGCTATGGCTTTGGCGTTGGGGCCGAACTTGGGACCCAGTTTGGAGACCAGCCCCTTGGCCCGGTAGTCCACCAGGCTGTCGGCGTCGGCCGCCTGCTCCACCGCCTTGACGTTGACCTCGTCCCGGATGATCTCCTGGTGCCTTAACACCGCTTCCCACCCGGAGGCCTGATCACCCTTGAACAAAAGCCGGGCCAGCGGCTGGCGGACCTTGAGCTTGGCCTCCTTGCGGGCGGCGTGGCCCAGCGAGACCACCTTGCGGACCACCGCCATCTCCTGGGAAAGCTTTTGATCTATCAGCTTTTCATCGGCCTGGGGGTAGGCGGTTAGATGGACGCTCTGGGGTACCGTGGCGTCAATTGACCGCACCAGGTTCTGGTACATCTCCTCGGCCCAGAACGGCATGATGGGCGACATCAGTCTTATCAGGGTCTCCAGGCAGGTGTACAGCGTCAGGTAGGCGGCCTCCTTGTCGGAGTCGGATTCCGATTTCCAGAACCGCCTCCGGGACCGCCGGACGTACCAGGTGGAGAGGTCCTCGGTGAATGCTTCCAGCTTCTTGCAAGCCGAGGCCGCATCGTAGTTGTCCAGATTCTGGCGGGTGTTCTTGACCAGCAGGTTCAGCTCGGAAAGGATCCAGTTGTCCAGCAGGGTCAGCTGGCATTTATCCAGGCTTTTCCCTTTAGGAACGAACCCGTCCAGCTTGGCGTAGGTGATGTAGAAGGAATAGACGTTGTGCAGTGTCAGCAGCTTGCGTTTGAATTCGGTGGCCATGTGGTAGCCGAAATTCAGATTTATCACCGGGTTCTGGCAGCAGAACACCCAGCGCATCAGGTCGGCCCCGATCTTGCCGGCCGCCTCGTCAAAGGGAATTGAGTTGCCGGCCGACTTGTGCATGTCGTCGCCCTTTTCGTCCTTGACCAGGGCGTGGCCCAGCAGGCATTCAAAGGGCGCCCGCCCCTCCAGCACCGTGCTCATGGTCAGGATGGCATAGAACCAGTTGCGGAACTGGCCGGGAAAGCACTCGGTGATGAACTCGGCCGGGAACCATTGCTGCCAGTACTCCCGGTTGGCCGGGTAGGCCTGGGAGGGATCGTAGCGGTACTTTCCGGATTTTTCCTTGCCGGGGGTATAGCACTTCTCCGGAGGCATCACCGTGGAGAACATCACGATACCGGCGTCCAGCCAGGGGTTGCCCACGTCGTGGATGCGGGCGGCGTCCTGGCCGCACTTGGAACACCTGACCCTGATCTCATCCACCCAGGGGCGGTGCGGGGTGTGGCCGTCGAATTTATCCCAGCCGGAGACGGCCCGGGCCTTAAGATCCTCGTATCCGCCTGCCACATCAAAGTTGCCGCAGGAGCACTGGAATATGGGCAGGGCCAGCCCCCAGTAGCGTTTTTTGGAGATGCACCAGTCACCCATGTTCTTCAGCCAGTCCAGCTCCCGGACCAGCCCGTAGTCCGGGATCCAGCGGGCCTGTTTGA
>JAURWH010000010.1 GCA_030655055.1 bacterium | reverse complement strand
GCAGCCGGCCGGGCCGGTCACCAGGATCAGGCCCCGGGGGCGCATGGCCAGGTTCTTACAGACGATGGGCAGGCTCAGCTCGTCCACGGTGGGTATCCGGTTTGGAACCACCCGGAACACCAGTCCGAACTCGTTCCGCTGGAAGAACACCGAGGCCCGGAAGCGGCAGAGGTTGGCGATGGAGCAGGCCATGTCCAGCTCCCGCTCCCGGCGGAACCGCTCCAGCTGCTCCTTGGTCATGATGTCCACGGCAAAGCGCTTGGTGTCCTCCGAGGTCAGCACCGGCAGCTCCACCGGCACCAGATTGCCCTGAAGCCTTAAGGCCGGCTGAGTGCCAACCTTGAGGATCAGATCGGAAGCGCCTTTTTGAAAGGTCAGATATAGTAATTCGGCCAGCTGCATCTTAACAAAATTAAAAATAAAAAATAGAAGATAAAAAAATGGGAAGCGGACAAATAGGAAAAGGGAGGTCAATTAAATGGGAAGTGGATAAATGGGAAATAGGGATGGCGTTCTGGCCGCAGATCGCGTTACCGGCTGATGGAAAGTTCCAGTTCGGCCGGGTTGGAGGATTTGGCCAGGGCGTCCTCCAGGGTCACCAGGTTCTTCTGCACCAGTTCCTTTAAGGCGGAGTCCAGGCTCTGCATCCCGAACTTGGATCCGGTCTGGATCAGGGAATAGATCTGGGGGGTCTTGCCGTCGCGGATGACGCTGCGGACGGCCGGGGTGCCCAGCATGATCTCGAAAGCCCCCACCAGCTTGCGACTGCCCACCGCCGGCAGCAGGGCCTGGGAGACCACGGCCTGAAGCACGGTGGCCAGCTGGACCCGGGCCTGGGCCTGGGATTCCGGGGGATAGGTGTTGATGATCCGGTCCACGGTCTGGGCGGCGTCGGTGGTATGGAGGGTGGCCAGCACCAGGTGCCCGGTCTCGGCCGCGGCGATGGCCAGGGACATGGTCTCGTAGTTGCGCATCTCGCCCACCAGGATCACGTCGGGGTTCTGGCGCATCACATGGCGCAGGCCGGAGGCGAAACTGGGGGTGTCGGAGCCCACCTCCCGCTGTTCGATGATGGCCAGGTGGTCCTTGTACAGGAATTCTATCGGGTCTTCCAGGGTGATCAGGTGGCTGCGGCGGTTGTTGTTGATGTGCTCCACCATGGCCGCCAGAGTGGTGGATTTGCCGGAACCGGTGGGGCCGGTTATCAGGATCAATCCCCGGGGAAGCAGGGCCAGTTCCTTCAGGATCAGGGGCAGCTTCCACTCCTCCAGGGTCCGGATCTTAAGCGGGATCACCCGCATGATGGCCCCCACATAGCCCCGCTGCCTGAAGATGTTGATGCGGAACCGGGCCACCCCGGCCAGTCCAAAGGCGAAATCCAGCTCCAGATCCTTCTCGTAGCGGCGCTGCTGCTCCTCGGACATGATGGAATAAAGCAGGCTCTTGGTATCCTCTTCCGCCATCACCGGGAACTCGCTGCGCACCAGCTTGCCGCCGATCCGGTAAATGGGGGCCTCGCCCACCCGCAGATGCAGGTCGGAGGCTTCGCGTAGGACCAGTTCCTCCAGGAGCTGGTCCATCTGGGGAAGTTGAGGATTGCCGTTGGTCATAGAGAATGGTTCTGGTTTTTATTTTCAGAGGATTTACTTTTGTCTATAGTAAGGCGGGTAGCGATCAGATGGTGTCCGCCTACGCTAAAGCTTCGGCGGACTATTGCCCGGCAGGGATTATGGTGTAGTGCCCGCCTACGGCGGCCTATTGTCAAGCAGGGAGGCATAATGGTGCCGGTGGAGGGAATCGAACCCCCATGGTATTGCTACCGGTGGATTTTGAGTCCACTGCGTCTACCAGTTTCACCACACCGGCGGATATATTTCTTTAAGAATAACAAAAGATTTAATGTTTGTCAATGTAAAACTGAATCCCAGATCAATATTTATGCTTGACATTGCCCCGGTTGGGATTTAAACTTAACGGGTAATCAGGGGAAAGGTCCCGAAGTTGAACGGGGCGCTGTAAAAAACAAACAATAACAAATAAAAAAGGAAGACGCCATGAAAAGAACCTTACTGCTGGCTGCGGCCGCAATGATCATTTGGGCCGGGCAGGCCCTGGCCGGGATGGAGTGGAAATCCAAGATAACCAGCACCGTCAAGGGCAAGGAGAAGGTGACCCTGATCAACGGCTATGCCCAGGGCGGCAACGTGCGGGAGGATTTCATAGAGGTCCCCAAGGACCAGGGCGATCTCAGCAAAAAAGGGATGTACTGGATATACCTGGGCCAGAGCGGCAAAGTGCAGATAGTAGACCCCAAGAAGAAGACCTACCTTGAGATGTCCCTGGACTCGGTGCTGGCCCTGGCCGGGGCGCTAAGCCAGGTGATGCAGATAACCGTCAGCAACGCCCAGGTCAAGGTCAACAGCCTGGCCGCGGAGAAGGTCCTGGATTACGACTGCAAGCATTTGTCGGTGGAAAGCGCCTACGACATGGAGATCAAGATGCTGTTCATCAAGTCCAAGTCGCACATTGACGAGACCCGGGAGATGTGGGGCACCTCGGCCCTGCCGCTGACGGAAATGGCCGCGTCCTACAGGTTCAAGTCCTTTAAGCTGGGGATCAAGGAGCTGGATGCGATGCTGAAGAGCCAGGCTGCGGCCTACCAGTCGCTGGGTTTCATCCTGAAATCGGCCGTCACTCAGAACACCACCGACGAGAAGGGCAAGGTCCAGACCACCGTCACCAGGATGGATGTGACCGAGATGACGGTGAAGGATGTCAGCGCCGACCTGTTCAATGTCCCGGAAGGGTACACCAAGGAGGAAATGGCGCAGATCCCGGGCAGGTAGGCCGGGACCTGACCGCACCCTCTCCTAATGCGTTAGGAGAGGGTGCGGTCAGGCGGAGCCGAAAATACAATTAAAACCGATTATGTGTTTAGTAAAGTAAATATCCAATCAACCAACATGAACCTTCCCAATCTCCTCTCCCTGCTGCGGATCGGCCTGCTGCCGTTCATGGTGCTCTGCCTGAAGGCCGGGCGGAATGAATGGGCCCTGGGCCTGATGCTGCTGGCGGTGGCCACCGATTATTTTGACGGGTTCTTTGCCCGCCGGCTGGGGCAGGTCACGGATTCCGGAAAGATACTGGACCCGCTGGCCGACAAGATCTGCGTCAACACCCTGACCATGGCGCTGTGGCTGTGGCGGGGCTTTCCGCTGTGGGCGGCCGTTCTGATAGTGATTAGGGACTTGATGATTGTGGCGGGTGCGTTGTTCATGATGAAAAAGAGGAAGATGGTGCCGGTATCCAACTGGCCGGGGAAGTGGGCGGTCACCTTCATGGCGGCCACCATAATCTGTTATTCGGTGAACTGGCAGCCCTGGGGGTTGTATCTGTTGTATGGTTCCGTGGTGATGGTAGTGGTTTCCGTTGTAATGTATGCAAAAAGGATATTCAGCTGAAAGAGTGCCATTATGTTCTTTTCTTTTTGTGCCGCCAAACAGAA
>JAURWH010000009.1 GCA_030655055.1 bacterium | reverse complement strand
AGAACAGGTAAAAAAGCCGGTGCGCTGGGAGGAGTCGGTAAAGAAGATGGCCTCGCTGGGAGTGACCACCATGGTGGAATGCGGCCCGGGCCGGGTGCTGAAGGGGCTGATCAAGCGGATCGCGCCGGAGATCAATGTGCTGAACGTGGAGGATAGCAAGACCCTGGCGGAGACGCTGGAAGCACTTAAAAAGGTCTGAAAGGCTCTAAAGGAATAAACGTAATAAATGTTTGAGGTTGCAGTATGAAACAGCATGTGTTTCTATGTATTCTGATGGTTGGCCTGGCTTTTTATGGTTGCAGTAAAGACAGCGTTCCAACCGAAACGCCTCTGGATACTGCCACAAGCACCATAATATCGGGAACAGTAAAAGATTCTTCAGGCAATCCAATAGACAGTGCAGCTATAAAAGTAAAATACTATTTTTCTGCCGTTTCAAAACAAAACGCAAAAACAGACCCTTGCAGTTTGGTGAGTTTTACTGCGATAAGAACTTCAAGTGGTGTGCAACTTCGATGGGTAACAGATAGTGAATGGGATACATATGAGTGGGAAATAAGAAGATCAATTCAAATAGATAGTAATTATGCCACTATTGCTAAAATTCCTGCCGTCGGAGTAAATCCGTATGGGTATACTTACACGTATGTTGACAGTAGTTCACTTGTAGCCAATCAATCATACTACTATATGCTGAGTGTGATTGATAGAACTGGGCATAGATATGATTATAGTATTATACAAATAGGCCCGTTACCTACATACAATGATGTTTTTAATTCTGCATCCCCTTGTCCATTTAGTGGAAGCACAGCTTTTGTTTACTCTTTAGCCTGTAGCAGTCAGGTTTTGCTGGCAATAAAGCAAAAAGACCAAACAGTTAGAACACTTGTAAACCAATTATTTGTGACTGGTTTACATTCGGTAATGTGGGACGGAAAAGACGATTATAGCGCGTCTTTGGCTTCGGGTTATTTTACCTCTGAATTAACTTTTGCCCGGCACGATTCAACCTTCAGATATTCAAAGCCTGTTTTTATAAACATTGTTGACAGTGCTTCTTCCCGGGTCAATTCCTACTCCGATGCTCAAGGCGCTTTTACTATTAGCGACCTACCGATTGATTCGGTATTCAATATGACTGATGCTATGGGAACCGATCTGGGCAATGTCAAGGTCTGCGACAGTGTCACTGTTTACGCGGTAAAAAATGGTTATACTGCTAACAAGGTTACATTTGTACTGGGTAAAAACACCACCAGCATGATAGACTTTATTTTAAGGTAAAAATGATTTTAGAAAACAGAAACGCCATTGTCACCGGTTCGGCCCAGGGCATAGGCAAATCCATAGCCCTGGCGCTGGCCAAGGCCGGGGCCAACATCGTGGTCAGCGACGTCAATCTGGAAGAGGCTGAGAAGACTGCCAGGGAGATCGAGGCCCTGGGCCGGAAGGCCATCGCAGTCAAGTGCAATGTGGCCGATGCCGCTGAGGTCACAGACCTCGTAAAGCAAACGCAAGAGACATTTGACACTATTGACATTCTGATAAACAATGCCGGGGTCACCCGCGACAACCTGATGATGCGGATGGAGGAGAAGGACTGGGACCTGGTGCTGGACGTCAATCTTAAGGGCGCTTTCCTGCTGACCAAGGCCGTCACCCGGATCATGATGAAGCAGCGCTACGGCCGGATAGTCAACATGTCATCGGTCATCGGTGTGATGGGCAACGCCGGGCAGTCCAACTACGCGGCCAGCAAGGGCGGACTGATAGCCTTCACCAAGTCCACCGCCAAGGAATTCGCCTCGCGCAACATCACCTGCAACGCCATCGCCCCGGGCTTCATCGAGACCGCCATGACCGCCAAGCTGACGGACGAGGTGAAGGAGAACTACAAGAAGGGCATTCCGCTGGGCCGGATGGGCAGCGTGGACGACGTGGCCAACGCGGTGCTGTTCCTGGTCTCCGAGCAGTCGACCTATATCACCGGCCAGGTGCTGCAGGTGGACGGCGGATTGGTGATGTGACCCTTCGATTCCCCACGAAAAGGCACGAAACGACTAAAATGTCATCCCGAGATTTCTCTCATGCCGGACTATTTGAGGGATGGCCTGTTCACCCTTCGATTTGCAAGGCAAGGAGCAACGCCACTTCGACAAGCTTAGTGCAACGCTCAGGGTGACAAAGTGAAAAGAAATTAAGCATATCAAATATACCAACAATTAAATAAACTACTTGAAAAGGAGGTGAAACAAATGGCAATAATTGATGATGTCAAGAAGATCGTCATCGACCGGTTGGGCGTGGACGCTTCGCAGGTGACCATGGAGGCCTCGTTCATCGAGGATCTGGGCGCCGATTCACTGGACACCGTGGAACTGGTGATGGCCCTGGAAGAGAAATTCGGGATGGAGATCCCGGACGACGAAGCCGAAAAGCTTACCAAGGTAGGCGTGGCGGTGGAATATATCGAAAAGAAGATGGCCGAGAAGGCCGGGAAATAAATACCCTGATCCCAAGCAGAAACAGGAGAGGCGCTTTTTAAAGCAGGCGCCTCTCCATACCAAAAACAACAACGGCAGATAGAAAAAGATTATGAAACGAAGGGTTGTCATCACCGGGATGGGGGTCATATCCCCCGTGGGAAACAGTCTGGATGAATTTTGGAAAAGTCTGACCGAGGGCCGGAACGGGATTGGGCAGATCACCCGGTTCGACGTATCAAAATATAGCGCGCGGATCGCCGGCGAGGTCAAGAACTTTGACCCGTCCCAGTTCATAGACCGCAAGGAACTGCGCCGGATGGACCGCTACACCCATTACGCCATGGCGGCCGCCAAGATGGCCGTCGAGGATTCAGGGCTGAAGATCGAAGGGGAACTGGCCGAGCGCACCGGAGTGATCATCGGCTCCGGCATCGGCGGCACCGAGACCTGGGAGGAGCAGCACACCAAGCTGATCCAGTCCGGGCCGGACCGGATCTCGCCGTTCTTCGTGCCCATGATGATCAGCGACATGGCAGCCGGGCAGGTCTCCATTGCCTTCGGGGCCAAGGGCCCCAACTTTGCCACGGTCTCGGCCTGCGCCTCGGGCGGCCATGCCATCGGCGAAGCGATGAAGAGCATCCAGACCGGCGACAGCGACGCCATGATCTGCGGCGGGTCCGAAGCCCCGATCACCCCGCTGGCACTGGCCGGCTTCTGCGCCCTTAGGGCCCTGTCCCTGCGGAACGACGATCCGGAACACGCCTCAAGACCCTTTGACAAGGACCGCGACGGCTTTGTGATGGGCGAGGGCGCCGGGATACTGATCCTGGAGGAACTGGAGCACGCCAAGGCCCGAGGGGCCAAGATATACGCCGAACTGGTTGGCTACGGCGCCAGCGGAGATGCCAATCATATGACGGCACCGGCCCCCGGAGGAGAGGGAGCGGCCCGGGCCATGAAAATGGCGCTGAGGACCGGCGACCTGAAGCCGGAGGAGGTTGATTACATCAACGCCCACGGTACTTCCACCGACATGAACGATAAATATGAGACCGCGGCCATCAAGACGGTGTTCGGCGAACATGCCAGGAAACTGGCTGTTTCCTCGACCAAATCCATGACCGGACATCTTTTGGGCGCAGCCGGCGGGGCGGAGGCCATCGCCACGGTGCTGACCATCAAGCACGGGATCATACATCCCACCGTAAATTACACCACTCCGGATCCGGAATGCGATCTGGATTACGTGCCCAATAAGGCCCGGACGGCCAAGGTCAGGGCGGCGCTTTCCAATTCATTCGGTTTCGGCGGACATAATGTTTGCCTGGCATTTAAAGAATACGTTTCTTAATGTATTGCAGCATAATGCAGATGCCGGATCAAGCGTTGCTTTGATCTTATTTGTCGTTGAAAAGTCAAACTTTATAAAATCAATCCGGGTATCCAATTGTTTAAAAAGCTATTCGGCGCCGGGGACCAAAAACTCTCCCCGGAACGCCAGCAGGCCCTGGATAAGATCCGGCAGAGGCTGGGGTGGAAGATAAGGAACCGGGACTATTATCTCCAGGCCCTTAAACACCGTTCGGCCGCCGGACGCCACATCGATTCCAACGAACGGCTGGAGCTTTTGGGCGATTCGGTGCTGGGACTTTTGGTCTGCGAATACCTTTACACCAGCCGGCCCAAGGACGACGAGGGCCAGCTGACCGAGGTCCGGTCACTGGTGGTCAGCAAGAAGATACTGGCCAAGCTGGCCAAGGAACTGGGGGTGGGGGAACTGCTGGAGATGTCACGGGAGGAGGTTTCTTCCGGCGGGCGCTACAAGGACTCCATCCTCTGCGACGCCATGGAATCGCTGATCGCGGCCTATTACCTGGATTCCGGCCTTAATGCGGTCAGGATATTCCTGCAAAAGACACTGTTCTGGCAGATCATCCATCTTTCCAACAACGAGGCCTACAAGAATTTCAAGGGCCTGCTCCAGGAATACATGCAGTCCCGGCGGGATGACCGCCCCGTCCGGTACACCCTGAAATCGGACGCCGGCCCCGAGCACCACCGCACCTTTGAGGTGGAGTTGAAGATCTCCCGCAAGCGCTACGGGCTGGCCCGGGCCGGCACCAAGAAGGAAGCCGAGCAGCTGGCGGCCCAGCAGACCCTGGAAAAACTGAAAACGGAAACATAATAAAGCCAAATATCCTTTGGCCACAAAAAGCACATAAGGCACAATAATTAAAGGAAATCAGAAACCGCTATGATGAATTATTACCTGACCGAAGAACAGATGATGATCAAGGACCTCTGCCACAAGATAGGGGTGGAGAAGATCAAGCCGGTGCGCGAGCATTACGACGAGACCGGTGAATTCCCCTGGGACATAATCAAGCTGCTGGCCGAGGCCGACATCTGCGGGGTCTATATCCCGGCGGCCTACGGCGGCCTGGGCGGCGGGGTGATGGAGATGGTGATCGCCACCGAGGAGCTGTCACGCTTCTGCGGGGGGATATCGCTGTCCTTTGCCGCCACCGGGCTGGGAACCTTCCCCATCATCCTGTTCGGCACCGAGGAGCAGAAGAAGAAATACCTTCCGGACATCGCCAGCGGCAAGAAACTGGGGGCCTTTGGCCTGACCGAGGCCAACGCCGGGTCGGACGCCGGCGGCATCCAGACCACCGCGGTCAAGGACGGAGACTATTTTGTATTGAACGGAACCAAGCAGTGGATCACCAACGGCGGCGAGG
>JAURWH010000008.1 GCA_030655055.1 bacterium | reverse complement strand
ATGTTGATAAGGTTTTTATTGAACGCGGAGAAAGTGCTAAAACAATAAACAGGACAGAGCTAACCAAACTTTTAGAATACGCAGCAAAAAACGCAAAGGATATTGATTACCTAATTATATATAAAGTTGATCGCTTATCACGGAATGTGGCTGATTGTGCGAGCCTTTTTAATTTACTCCGTAGCTTGGGTATTGAACTAAAATCAGTCACAGAAAAGATTGATGAAACACCGATGGGCAAGCTTATGAAGCATATGATGGCTTCATTTGCCCAATTTGACAACGATGTTAGGAGTGAACGAACTTCGGATGGAATGAAGCAAGCGGTCAGGGGAGGGCGGTGGTGTTGGCGGACGCCGATAGGCTATAAGCCGTCCAGGGATCATTTAGGCAAACCCATGATAGTCCCCTCCGAGCAATGCGATTTGGTTAAAGAGGCATTTGCGATGGCGGAGTCTGGGATTTATTCGCAAACGGAAATAGTCAAAAAGCTTTATTCAAAAGGGCTAAAAATATCAAATCAAACCCTTCATAAAACTTTAACAAACCCCCTTTATGCCGGGTTTATTAAAGTTAAGTGGTTCCCTGAATATTTCGATGGTTTACACACACCGCTAGTCTCTCGGGATACTTTTTACAAGGTACAGCAATACACGCATGGTGACAAAACGGCTGTTATCCCCAAGCTACGAAATCATCCGGACTTTCCTTTAAGGAATTTTATCAGATGCCCTCAATGTGATCAAAAATTAACAGGCAGTTGGTCATCGGGCAAAACGAAAAAGTATCCTTATTACCATTGTCCAACAAAAGGGTGTACCCTCAACCTCCGCAAAGAAATAGTGGAGGGGGCTTTTTATGACCATCTAAAGAGCATACAGCCAAAGGATGACATTATAAATCTGTTCGAATGCATAGTGCTTGATATATGGCGGGAGAAAAAAGAAACAAGGTTCAAGGATGAGGGGCGGTTAAGGGATGATCTAAGTAAACTGGGACATACAAAAGAGAAATTGATAGAATTAGTTGTTAAGGGTGTTATGGCTGAAGAGACTTATAGAGAAAAGGCAGCAGAGGTGGAACGGGACATATTAAGTAAAAAAAATGAGCTCACCGCTGTTAACGGTGAACTCACTGATATAGAACCCTGTTTAACCTATTGCAAGGAATTTTTAAGCAATATAGCCGAGTTATGGGCCGGGGCTGCTCTAGACCTAAAGCAAAGGTTCCAAAACCTTATATTTCCGGGCAAGGTTTACATCCAGGGGGGAATTGTTCGAACACCTGAATTGTCTTTGGTGTTCAATTACTTGCAAAGTCCGGTTGCCCTTAAATCAAACATGGTAGCGCTACGGGGAATCGAACCCCGGTTTGATGGCTGAGAACCATCCGTCCTAGGCCACTAGACGATAGCGCCACGAAGACCTATATTTTATAACATTATGCCCCAAAAGTCAATAAGCTCTTTTGCCCTTGTAATTATTGCCGTTTGGGTGTATACTTACCTTAAGACGGCGGCCATTCAACCAAGAAAAAGCCGCGATTGTCAGTAATCCATAAGTACTGTGAGCCCAAAATGATGAAAAGTTTTAAAAAGGACAGCAAATTCGGCAAGAAGCCTTTCGGCCGGCCGGACAGGCCCAGCGGAGGCGGCTTCAGCCGGCCTTCCGGCGGACGTCCCGCCTTTGACAAGCAGATGCACCCGGCGGTCTGCGACGAATGCGGCACCAACTGCGAAGTGCCCTTCAAGCCCACCGGGGGCAAGCCCATTTACTGCCGCGACTGCTTCCGCAAGATGGAAGGCCAGGAAGAACGGGCCCCCAGCCGCCCCGGCCAGTTCCGCCCGGGCAGGTTCTCCGGACCCTCCCGTCCAGACAGTTTCCGCCGGCCAGAATCGGCCGCCGGAGCCAGCCCGGAGCAGTTCCGGAAAGAGCTGGACCAGATAAACGTCAAGCTGGACCAGATATTGAAGGCCCTGGAAGGCATCGAAGTAGAGGACGAGGAATAAACGAACCCTGGAAAAAGCGACCGTGGCGAAAGCTCCGGTCGCTTTTTTTATGCCATTATTATTTACCTCTTGGCCGTTAAGGGTTAAACCTTTTGCTCCAAAAGGTTGTCTAATCTTTTTTTGGGCACTAAAGAGGCGAAACCCTTTCTTGACAACCCGCCCGGCAAAGGATATAATCAAAGGCTGGATCGGGAAAAAATAGCCGGTCAACAATGCTTTTCCCCGGATTGAAACCCCTCCAAGACCCCGGCAGCAACAATAACAGGAACCTGATAATTCCGAATTAATTATGAAGATCAAACGCAATCACCTGATCATGGCGGGAGGCATCCTGGCGGTGCTGGCCGCTTTTACCATTTTCCGGGTCATTTCCAGCGCCAAGTCGGCGGCCTCGCGGCGGCAGAATGTCCCCATCGTCCGGGTGGAATCTCCCCGGCGGGAGACGGTGCAGTACACCCTGCAATACACCGGGGATGTGGTCGCCAACCAGCAGGCCACCATAGTGGCCAGGATCAGCGGAGCATTGGAGCGGGTAGAGGCCAGCCTGGGTTCCTGGGTGGAGCAGGGCCAGCTGCTGGCGGTGATAGACTCGGCCGAGGTATTCCAGCAGGCCCAGCAGGCGGCGGCGTCATTCTTTACCGCCCGCTCCGAGCATGAAAGGGCGGTGAAACTTTTAGAACAGAGCCTGCTTTCCCGGCAGGAGTTCGACAATGCCGAGGCCCAGATGAAGATGGCCCAGGCCAATTACGAACTGGCCAAAGCCAGGCTGGGGTATGCCCGGGTGACCGCGCCTTTCGGCGGTTATATCACCAAGCGGTTCTTTGATCCCGGGGCCCAGGTCAGCGCCGGCAGCACCAGCCTGTTCACCCTGATGGACCTGAGCCGGGTGAAAGTGGCCGTCGACCTGCTGGAGAAGGATGTGCCGCTGGTGTCCATCGGACAGAAGACCCTGGTCACCGCCGACGCCCTGCCGGATAAAAGCTGCCAGGGCAGCGTGGGCCGCCTGAGCCAGGCGATAGATCCGGCCACCCGCACCATGCGGGCCGAGATCCTGGTACCCAACCCCGGCGGCCAACTAAAGCCCGGGATGTACGCCACGGTCACCATCGTGCTGAAAGAGAATGCCAGCGCCGTTACCGTGCCTTCCCAGGCGGTGCTGTCCGACAACCAGGCCAAGTATGTCTTTGTCCTGGACAAAGACTCCGCCAGGCGGATAGTGGTAATTACCGGCCGGGACCAGGGCGCGATGACCGAGATCACCGCAGGGCTGAACGGATCGGAGCAGGTCATCACCACCGGCCAGCAGTATGTGAAGGACGGCGGCCCGGTCACGGTACAGCCGGAGGCCGATCCACAGCAGCCTAAACCATCAGGGAAAAAGAAATAGATTTTTTATTAAAGTGTTTAACAAACGGGCACCATTTTTATTAGGAATCCATGAAACCATGAACAATAAACAATGAACAAAGAAAATCTCGATAGTTTCATGCCTTCCGCTCCTACGCTTTGCTTCGGCGCACAGGCTGGTTTCCAAATATAATCATTCCGATTTTTTTGCAATAATTTTAGGAAGATACTCGTTATGTGGCTTACCAGGCTGGCCCTCAAATATCCCATCTCCACTTTTCTCTTTGCCGTCACCATCCTGGTGCTGGGGCTGGTCTCCCTTTCGCAGCTGCCCATCGATCTGCTGCCGGACATCAGCATCCCCACGGTCACCGTCTCCACCTCCTATCCCGGGGCCAGCCCGCTGGACATGGAGCAGACCGTGACCACGGCCATCGAGCGGGCTGTCAGCTCGGTCAGCAACGTGGACTACATCCAGTCCACCACCCGGGAGGGCAGCTCCCAGGTGCGGATCAACTTCAACTGGGGCACCAACACCGACGTGGCCATGGTGGATGTGATCCAGAGGGTGAACCGGGCCCAGCGGAGGCTGCCGGACGGCGTCTCCCTGCCCACCGTCCAGCGCTTTGACGTCACCTCGCAGGCGGTCTGCAACATCGTGGTCTTCGGAGACCTGGACGAGCGCGACCTCTACGACCTGTCCCTCAATGTCATCGAGCCCCAGATCGAGCACCTGCCGGGGGTGGCCTCGGCCCCGGTTTCGGGCGGCCGGGTGCGGGAGATCCACGTTACTCTGGACCGCAACCGGCTTCAGGCCTTGCAGATTCCGGTGCAGGCGGTGCTGACCGCCATCGCCAACGCCAACGTGATCGTGCCCTCGGGCGACATCAAGTCCGGCCCCTTCGACTATTCCCTTAAGACCGAGAGCCGTTTCAACCTGGTCCAGCCGATGGAGAACATCGTGGTCAAGACCGTGGGCGGGGTGCCGGTCCGGATCCGGGCCGTCGGCAGAGTGGAGGACAGCTATGAGGAGCAGACCCAGCTCACCCGGATCAATGGCCAGCCAGGGCTGATACTGAGGATCCAGAAACTGGCCAACGCCAACACCGTGGCGGTGGTGGACAACGTCAAGCGGGCCATGCCCAAGCTGACCGGGATCCCGGCCACCGTCAAAATGTCATTGACCGGGGACCAGTCGCGGTACATCCGCCAGACCATCGACGGGCTGGCCCGGGAGGCCCTGCTGGGGGCCCTGCTGGCCATGCTGATCATCCTGCTGTTCCTGCGCAACATCAAGGGGACGCTGATCGTGGTGACGGCCATCCCCCTGTCGATCCTGATCACCTTCATCATGTTCCGGTTCGGCAACGTCACCCTGAACATCATGACCTTCGGCGGGCTGGCCCTGGCGGTGGGCCGGCTGGTGGACGACTCCATCGTGGAGCTGGAGGCCATCTCCCGCCACTACAACCTGCGGATCCCCGGCCAAAGCAAGATCCAGGCCACCCTGGAGGCGGCCCAGGAAGTGGCGGCCCCGATCCTGGTTTCCACCCTGACCACGGTCATCGTCTTTCTGCCGGTGGTCTTTCTATCCGGGGTGGCCAAGCTGCTGTTCGTTCCCCTGACCATCACCATCGCGGTGGCCCTGTTCGGCTCGTTCTTCGTGTCCCGCACCGTGACGCCGCTGATGTGCCTGAAATACCTGCCGCCGGAGGCCCCGCTGGAACGGGACTCCTCCAAATTGTGGGAAAGGGTCAAGGTCAAGGCCCATGACTGGATCGAGAAGCTCGACGACTGGTATGAGGCCAGGCTGCGCTGGACCCTGGGCCACCGCCGGAAGATAATTTTGGGGATCTCCGGGGCGGCTCTTTTGTCCGGACTATTGCTGTTCTTCATCGGATCGGAATTCTTTCCGGACCAGGACGAGAGCCAGATGAGCGTTTCGGTGCGGCTGCCGGTGGGCTCGCGCACCGAGCAGACCGACACGGTGGTGGCCGGCATCGAAAAGACCCTGCAGGAGACCGTCCCCGAGATCGAGACCATGATCTCGGAGATGGGGGCCCCGCCCGGCGGCGGCGGCGGCCGGAACTCGGGCAGCCACGCGGCCGGGATCCAGATAACCCTGAAACCGCCCCATGCCCGCCGGCGCTCGGTGTTCCAGATCATCAAGGACATCCGTCCCCGGCTGATGAAGACCTCCGGAGCCACGGTATTCCTGAGCCAGGGCGGCTTCCTGCGCTTCCTGCTGAATTTCGGAGCCGGGGCGCCGATCGACGTGGAGGTCCAGGGATTTGACCTGGCCGCCGGTTCCAAGCTGGCAGCCGAGGTGGCGGAGGTCGTCCGGTCGGTGCCGGGGGCCACCGACGTCCAGGTCAGCCGGGAGGACAACCTGCCCGAACTGCGGGTGAAGATCGACCGGGACAAGGCCGGGGTGCTGGGGGTCAGCGTTTCCGACATTGCCAATACCATCAATACCTGCATGGGCGGCACGGTGGCCTCGCTGTATACCGACCCGGTCACCGGGAATTCCTACAACATTTTGGTGCGGCTGGACGAACGCTTCCGTTCCAGTCCCGGCGACCTGGCCAGGATAATAGTGCCCGGGGCCGGCGGACAGCCGGTGCTTTTGGGCAGCGTGGCCACCGTGACCCGGACCCTGGCCCCGGTCCAGATCACCCGCAAGAACCAGGAGCGGCTGGTCAACGTCACCGCCAACGTCTCCGGCCGTTCGCTGGGGGCCGTAGCCGGGGACATCAACCGCAGGCTGGCCAAGCTGGCGGTGCCGGCCGGGTTCACCGTCAAACTCAAGGGCAACGTGGAGCAGCAACAGAAGACCTTCCGCGACCTGATGCTGGCCTTCCTGCTGGCTATCCTGCTGGTCTACGTGGTGATGGCCTCGCAGTTCCAGTCGCTGCTGGATCCGTTCATCATCATGTTCACCGTGCCGCTGGGCATCGTCGGCGTCTTCTGGACGCTGTTTCTGACCGGCACCACCCTGTCGGTGACCTCGTTCCAGGGCATCATCGTGATGGTCGGGATCGTGGTCAGCAACGGCATCCTGCTGGTGGACTATACCAACCACCTGAGGCAGAAGGGGGTGGAGCTGCACCAGGCGGTGATCAGGGCCGGGCGCACCCGGCTGAAGCCGATCCTTATGACCACCCTGACCACCGTCATCGGCCTGATACCGATGGCCATCGGTTTGGGCGGCGAGTCCACCCAGGCCCCGCTGGCCATTGCGGTGATCGGCGGCCTGACGGTGTCCACCGCCCTGACCCTGTTCTTCGTGCCGGCGCTTTATACGGTGTTCGAGCAGAGGTTCAAGCGGGAAGCCGAATAACACCGATGAAGATAGTCTAAATAAAAAGAGGACTGAAGATAACTTCAGTCCTCTTTTATATGGCTGATTATCGTCCTGCAGGTCTGAACCGTGATCTGTGAATACAAAGGCTATATCCACATCCCAGATATTAGGAAGAAAATTGTAGTCAAAAAGGTAGAATAATCGAATTACCCCACTCCACCGCTCACAGCCCCGTCTCATAATGTGAAGGACCTTTTTATTACCCTGAGGTTGTCAAATTGGTAGATTCATTATTAACCATAACAAAGGAAAACCAACCTATGAATACTCCTTTTCAATCGAAGCAAATTATGCTACAATCACGATTTACTTTAAACCTTTACGGCCCGGATAAAGTCTAATCCTGTAAGTACCAAACCAGTGCACGGCCTTCTACGGCTATTTATTCCCTCCGGTGAGGGTAATGCCGGCAGAGGGTCTTGTTTAATGACGTTGATAATGCAGAAATGTATGAGGTAATCAAATGACGGGTAAAACAAAGATAGCGGGGTTATTCTTTCTGCTTGTGCTTAGTTCCACTGTCCAAGGGGTGACGCTCGGTTGGGACGACATTGTTGTCCTCGCCAAGACCCATAACCAGGATCTAAAGAATGCCGAACTATCCATCAAACAGGCGGAGATCGAGTATTCCAAGGCGGCTACCAACCTGTACCCAAAGCTGTCCACTTCGGCAGGGTATTCACTGTCGGGGGGGGATGAAGGGGGCACATCAGACGCCTATGCCCTGGGGATTTCCGGAAGCCTCCCGGTATTCTCGGGATTCAGCGACGTCACTGAGCTCCAGATTCAGAAGGTTAATAAGGCGATCGAGCGGGAGAATTACTTCCGGACATATTCAGACGTGCTGTACGGTTTAAAAACCAGCTATATTAACCTGCTAACAACCCAGGAAATGCTGGCCTTGTGGCAGAATATCCAGAAACAGCGGACGGATAATTATAACTTGGTCAAGCTGAAATACCAGGCGGGTAGGGAGGACAGGGGGGCGATGCTACGGATGGAAGCCGATAAGCTCCAGGCCGACTATGAGCTGGCCAACGCCAAGCGGGACAGCATTTCGGCGATGCTGGAATTGATGAGGAACATTGGCATCGGTGCCAGCGATACGTTTACTGTAACAGGTAGTCTGGTGGTCGATAGTCTGCCCTCTATGGCATCCGGTGATTCCGTGCTCGGTACCGTCCCGGAGTACCGCTTATCGAAGTACAAGCTGGAATCGACGAAGTTAAAAATCCGCCAGGCGAAGAGCGGATATTATCCCGATGTATCACTGTCCAGCGGCTACAGTATGCGCGGATCGACCTTCCCGCCGGATTATGGGGGGTGGAACGTCGGTTTGAGCCTGTCCTATCCCCTCACTGGAAGCCTGACGAACAAATACCAAGTGAACACCGCTCGGAACAGCATGGCGATGTCGGAACATACCTTCGAGAAAACCGCGTTGACGATCAATGCCTCGATTCAGTCAGCTCGAAACGACTTGCTTCGGGCCGTGGAGAACATTATCATCAACGAAAAGTACCTGGCAGCCTCGAAGGAACAGTCGCTAATCACTTCCCGGAAGTATATGAATGGATTGGCTACCTACACCGAATGGTATTCGGTTGAGACTGATTATGTGAACGCCAAGAAAAACATGCTGTCATCCCGGAAAAATGCGATCCTGTTACGAGCGAAATTAGCAAATATTATGGGCGAAGGAGAATAACGTGAAAAAGGTGCTGCTATGGGTGGGGATCATCTTGGGTGTCGTGATAATCATCCTGTCGGTGCGGGCTGTCTGGAAATATCAGCAGGCCAAGCGCACCATCGAGGCGGCGGTCTGCCTGCCCACCAGGGGCGATATTGCGTTCGAGTTTAAGGTCAACGGTTCGGTTGAGCCTAGGAACCAGCTTGACATCAACTCCCAAGTGGCCGGACGGATCGAGCAGATCATGGTCAACGAGGGCGACCGGGTCAACAAAGGCGCGATTATTGCCTGGGTAAGTTCGACCGACCGGGCGACAATCCTGGACGCCGTCAACTCCGCCGACGAGAAGGATAAGGCTTACTGGGAGGCGGCCTACAAGCCCACGCCCATTGTAGCTCCGCTAAGCGGGTTCATAATTTCGCGGGGCAAGGAACCGGGGCAGACGGTGTCCTCCAGCGATCCCATCTTGGTTATGGCCGATCGGCTGATCATCGAGGCCAATGTTGACGAGACTGATCTGCGGCATATCAAGTTGCGCCAGCAGGTCGAGATCGTGCTGGACGCCTATCCAGATGCCTCTTACCAAGGCACCATCGAGCACATCGCATACCAGTCCGAGGTGATCAACAACGTTACCGTATACAAGGTAAAGATCCAGCCGCTGAAAGTCCCGGAGGTGTTCCGGGCCGGTATGACGGCCACCGTCAATGTTGTCATTAGCAAAAAGACCAACGCTTTGCTGCTGCCGATCGATGCAGTTAAAGGGCCGGATGGAAGGAAGATGGTCAAGGTGAAGACCGGAAGCCCCAAGGTTAAACTCAGATGGAGCGGACTCATGCCCCTTGCCAATTTTAAGATTAGGCAGGTGCAGACCGGTATTGACGATGGAAAGAACATCGAGATCCTCTCAGGGCTGTCGGAAGGCGACACGGTGGTATTGGCTGTTAATGGTACCGCGGCATCAGATCCTGCTGCCCGGAGAAACTCGACTACCACGCCTGGCCTAATGGGACCGCGAGGGCACTAAGCGATGAATATTATTGAATTGCGTGATATCACCAAGGTCTACCAGATGGGCAAGGTGGAAGTCTCGGCCCTCGATGGGGTAAGCTTGGATATCGCCGCCGGCGACTTCGTGGCAATCATGGGGGCCTCCGGCAGCGGCAAATCAACCCTGCTGCATAATCTGGGACTATTGGACCGGCCGACCAGTGGCACATATCACCTGATGGGCCGGGAGACCTCACGGTTGGACGACGGCGAGTTGGCTTCCATCCGCAACA
>JAURWH010000007.1 GCA_030655055.1 bacterium | reverse complement strand
GGCCTTCATCACGCCGAAGTATTTCGTCTATCCCGGAGAGGACGAAATGCCTGCCCTGGCGGCCGGGGCGCTCCGGGTTCTTAAGGGCGAGGAGAAAGCGCGGGAGTATTGAGCACCTTCAATGTTAAAAAGTGCACCGTGCGGGGAATGGAATATGCCCTGATAGAGTCTGATGGAATGGTCATCGACAAGGTGCAGGACGGTCTGGACCTGATGGCCAATGCAGACAGCGGCAAAATAATTCTACAGGACCATCAGGTCAATCCGGATTTCTTCCGGTTAAGGACAGGTTTTGCCGGAGAGTTGTTGCAGAAATTCATGAATTACGGGGTCAGCCTGGCGGTGATCGGGGATTTTTCCAAGTATCCGGGAGATACCCTCAGGGATTTCATCCGCGAGAGCAACAAGAACGGCCGTATAGTATTTGCAGCTTCACAGGATGAAGCGTTGAATCTCTGGAACCGGGCAGGTTAGGTAAACATACAACACAGTTTTACCATACAACCAGGATGTGCATGATGCCCCACGAGATAGTCATTGACCAGGAAAAGGGATAGTCAGGATCATACATAAGGACATAGAAAACAAGGTTATGGGGGCGCATTCATGGCCTATGAAATAAAATACGACGAGGCAAGGAACCTGGCAATGGTCAATCATTCCGGGACAGTCGACCGGAACGACCTCTGGAACGGCCGGGAGGAGGCCATGAAGCTGGTGCGGGACAAGGCCACGCCCCGGGTGATGGTGGACATGAGGAAGATCGAACTAATGACCTCAATCATGGAAGAGTTCAACTTTGCCCGGGCCCAAAGCAATTATTCTCCGGGTTCGGTAAAGGTGGCGGTGCTGATCAGGAAAGATGACCCCAAGAAAAAGGAGCACCATCTGGTAGAAACGGTGGGCCAGAACCGGGGGTCCATGCTGATGGTGTTCGATGACCAGGCCGAAGCGGAAAAGTGGCTGATGGGTTGAACAAATATTAATCAACAGACAAATAAAAAGAAAACGGAGGAACCGCCTGTGCCCTTCAAAGTCCTGGCCATCAACCCCGGCTCCACCTCCACCAAGATAGCGGTGTACGAGGACGACAAAGCCATATTCAAAGACACCCTGCGCCACTCCGCCGAGGAGCTGGCCCCCTTCAAGCGGATCACCGACCAGTTCGATTTCCGCAAGCAGGTGATCGAGGATGCCCTGGCCAAGGGCGGGATCAACATCAAGGACCTTAGCGCCATCATCGGGCGGGGCGGTCTGTTCAAGCCGATCCCCTCGGGCACCTACGCGGTCAACCAGGCCATGCTGGACTACATCAAGGCCGGCACCGGCGGAGACCACGCCTCCAACCTGGGCTGCCTGATAGCCGACGACCTGGCCCGGGACGCCGGGATCAAGTCGTACATCGTGGACCCGGTGGTGGTGGACGAACTGAATCCCCTGGCCCGCTACTCCGGCCTGCCGGAACTGCCCCGGGTCAGCATCTTCCACGCCCTCAACCAGAAGGCGGTGGCCCGCCGGGCGGCCAGGGACATGGGGAAGAAATACGAGGAGCTGAACCTGATAGTGGTGCACCTGGGCGGAGGGATCTCCGTCGGAATTCACGAAAAGGGGAAGGTGGTTGACGTCAACAACGCGCTCAACGGCGACGGGCCGTTCGCCCCGGAGCGGGCCGGAGCCCTGCCCACCGGCGACCTGGTCAAGATGTGCTTCTCCGGCAAATACACCATTGATGAAATGAACAAGAAGCTGGCCGGCAAGGGCGGCTGCGTTTCGCACCTGGGCACCAACGACGGCCGGGAGATGGAGGACAAGGTCAAGGCCGGGGACGCCAAGACAATATTGATCATCCAGGCCATGGCCTACCAGAACGCCAAGACCATCGGCGAAATGGCCACGGTGGTCAACGGCAAGGTGGACGCCATCGTGCTGACGGGTTCTTTTGCCTACTTCCCGGAATTCGTGGAGTGGATCAAGGAACGGGTCTCCTGGATCGCCCCGGTCAAGGTCTACCCCGGGGAGGATGAGATGACTGCCCTGGCCGAGGCCGGGATGAGGATACTGAAGGGCGAGGAGCAGGCCAGGGAGTACAGGTAACCCCTCCCCATCCCCTCCCCTGGCAGGAGAGGGGTGTTTGATGAACAATAATGTAGGGGCGATTCATGAATCGCCCGGATAATAGAATTACAGGAGCATACATGATCAAATCATTTTCCGACCTGATGAAAGAGGCCAAGGCCAAAGGGCCCAAAAAAGTTGCGGTGGCGGTGGCCCAGGACGAGGTGGTCCTTGAGGCTTTGAGCGACGCGGCCAAGGAAAAGATCGCCACCCCGATCCTGTTCGGAGACAAAAAGGCGATAGAAGAAGCCGCCCAGAAGGCGGGCGTGGACATCAAGGGCTGGGAGATCCACGACATCAAGGATATGGCCGAGGCCTCAAAAGCTGCGGTAGCAGCGGTCTCCAGCGGCAAGGCCGATTTTCTGATGAAGGGCCTGGTGGCCACCTCCACCTTCCTAAAAGCCGTGCTGGACAAGGAAGTGGGCCTGCGCACCGGGCGCTTGCTGTCCCACGTGGCGGTGATGGAATCGTCCGCTTACCCCAAACTGATCCTGGTTTCAGACGGCGGGATGAACGTCAAGCCCGACCTGATGGCCAAGGTGGACATCATCAACAACGCGGTGGAGATCTCGCAAAAGCTGGGAGTGGAAAAGCCCAAGGTGGCCGTGCTGGCCGCCATAGAAGTGCTCAACCCGGAAATGCAGGACACCATAGACGCCACCCATCTTTCCAAGATGAACGACCGGGGGCAGATCAAGGGCTGTCTCATTGACGGGCCGCTGGCCCTGGACCTGGCGGTCTCGGCCGAGGCCGCCGCCCACAAAAAGATCAAGAGCCAGGTGGCCGGAGAGGCCGACATCTTCCTGACCCCCGATATCGCCTCGGGAAACATGCTGGTCAAGGGGCTGATCTATTTGGGCGGGGCCCAGGCGGCCGGGATCATCGCCGGGGCGGCCAAGCCGGTGGTGATGCTCTCCCGGGCAGATTCCAAACAGCAAAAGATCAACTCCATCGCCCTGGGAGTGGTCAGCTGCTGATGGCCAAACAGGCGGAGGACAATGCCAGCGGCCTGCCCTGCGACATTTACAAGGCCATCCTGGACCAGACCTATGACGGCGTTTATTTTGTGGACAATGAGAAGCGAATCACCTACTGGAACAAAGGGGCCCAGAGCATCTCCGGTTACCAGCCGGAAGAAGTGATCACTTTGCGCTGTTCCGACGATCTGCTTTGCCACATCGATGCCGAGGGCCGGAGCATGTGCGGACCGCTTTGCCCCTTAAGCCGGGCGGTCAACGGCGGACAGTCCACCGCCCAGACCAGGGTCTACCTGAAGCACAAGGACGGGCGCCGGGTGCCGGTGGATGTGGTCTCGTCGCCTATCAGCGGTCCTGCGGGGGAGCGGTTGGGGGCTGTCCAGATATTCCGGGACGCCAGCATCTATGAGGAGGAGGCCAAGGCCTCGGAACTGCTTTCCAAACTGGCGGCCATCGATCCCCTGACCGAACTGCTGAACCGGCGCAAGATAGAGATGGAGCTGGACCTGGAGCTGAAGAAATCAAAACGTTTGGGATTGCCCCTGTCTTTGGTCTTCTGCGACCTGGATTATTTCAAGCACATCAATGACAAGTACGGGCATCCGGTGGGCGATGAGGTCCTCAAAGGTGTCTCCCGGCAGCTGCAGGCCGGGATCCGGGAATACGACCGGGTGGCCCGCTACGGGGGCGAGGAATTCCTGATCATGCTGCCCCAGACCAAGGCCGAGATCGCTGTGGAGATCGCCGACCGCTTAAGGACATCAATAGAAAGGTGGAGGCTGATCCATCAGGAAAAACTGTGGCCGCTAAACGTCACCATCAGCATGGGGGTGGCCGAGATGAACCGGGATGAAACCCTGGACAGCCTGATAGACCGGGCGGACAAGGCCCTGTACCGGGCCAAGCAGGGCGGCCGGAACGCGGTGTTTGTTTCTTAGCCTGACAAGGTTGTTAAACAAGGGGGTACGGTGGATATACCGTTGATAATAAGATAGAACAAAATTTCATTGCCATCAAATTGCCACATTGAAGGGCCATAAAATGAACAAGCCAAAAACAGGTGCCTGCCTTCTTGCTGTGATCGTAGTGCTTTCATTCATGGCAAACATAGGCCTTTGCCAAACTTACCTGAGCGGGAACGGAGGTAAACCAGTTTATTATATGGATCTTTATCCCGATCTCCCTTCGTATTATTCATTTGATAGCACTTCGCATCTTTTAAGTGTTACTAATGGTGTGACTATGGAAACAAATGTGCTATACATACTTTCTCATACATTTAAAGTAGGCTGGTTTTTATCTTTGGACAATTCAATAACGGCAAATGACTATCTCATAGGTTCCCAAACAATAACTATGTTAGCTGGGGTGCGACGATATGATACCCTGACTTTGAGCGTAGATTTGGATACGGTATCGAGCCTTTTTAAAAAAATAGCAGCAATTATTATATCGGTTTTTTTGTTAATTACGACAGCTCGGAGTCTGAATATGTAGAAAATTCTCCGTGGTACGGTAACAACACGATGTGCTTTGCTGATCCTATAGTGTTAGTTTATGATACTATTCCTCTCATCATACTGAAAACCAAGCCTACGAGCCCGCAGACCATAGGACGACCATATCTGGTGCAGGCGATTATAAAAGACTTAGAAAAAAAAGGAGGGAAGTCCGTTGCTGCCGAAAGCCTGTATTACCGGGTGAACAGTGGGACATGGTCGAGCCTTGGCGCTGGCGAGATAGAAGGAGAAACATTCAGCTTTTGGATACCTGCCATCGACAGCGGCCAGATTGAGTATTACCTCCAGGCATGGGATAATGTGGGAGCTACTACAGTGGAGCCTTCATCGGGCTATCATTCTTTTGATGTCAACACCCTTCCGCCGGTGATAACATACAGTTACCCCGACAGTGGGGCGATAAATGTCGCACCTCCGGATGCGCAGATATTGATTGTCTTTTCGACGCCCATAGATACTACCAGCTTTTCGTTCATTTTATTGCCCGATCCCGGTGGTGTGGTCGGGATCTGGAATACAGGCCATGACACATTACGTATTACGCATGCGGATTTTTATAACGAGACGGTTGAAACGGTAAATATCACATATGCGGCAGATCTATTTGGACATCTTCTGTCGGGGCGAAATGTCATCGCTTTTACCACGTTTGCTCCCACTGATCCATATTGGGAAGACCGGTTTGGGACGACGGGCATTAATAATACTATTTATGCAATGGTTAGGGATAGTTTGAACAATGTGTATATAGGAGGAGAATTTACAACAGCAGGCGGAGCTAGTGCAAATTACGTGGCCAAGTGGAATGGCGCTAATTGGACTGCGTTGGGCAGCGGAATGAACGGAAAGGTCAACTGCCTGGCAATCATCGGCACTAACGTATACGCCGGAGGAGGGTTTACCACAGCTGGAGGCGTTACTGTAAACCGGATAGCCAAATGGAACGGCACCAGCTGGTCGGCCCTGGGTTCAGGAATGTCTGCCAGTGTTTATACTGTAGCTGTAAATGGAAATGATGTATATGCTGGAGGTACTTTTGCCACAGCCGGGGGTGTCTCTGTAAACAGTATAGCCAAATGGAACGGCACCAGTTGGTCAGCCTTGGGTTCAGGAATGTCTGGCGTTGTTTATACTGTAGCTGTAAATGGAAATGATGTATATGCCGGAGGAGGGTTTACCACAGCTGGAGGCGTTACTGTAAACCGGATAGCCAAATGGAA
>JAURWH010000006.1 GCA_030655055.1 bacterium | reverse complement strand
GACCAGATGCTGAAAGGGCCCCAATACCCGGGAGGGAGTTTTAAGCCGGCGATCAGCATACCCATCAGTATCCCGCCGAAGATCAGAAAATTGGCGGTCAGGCCGCCTAAAAACCTTCCGCCCAGGTACTGAACCTTATTTAACGGGGTGGTGAAGAAAAAGTCATGGATCCCCGCGCTGAAATCCCGGGCCACGGCCCCGCCCGTCATGATCATGGTGAACAGCACACCCACCAAAGTATAGCTGGCCAGCAGCCTGGCGATGACTATCGGGGCGTTGTGCCATTCCTTGCCGAAGGAGATGTACAGAAAGGTGATGCCCGGTCTGGTCTCGGACAGGAAGATGAAGGTCCCGAAAGCCAGCAGTCCGGCGAAGATGTAGAAGGCCGGGCTTTTAAGCTGGTCCTTCAGCTCTTTTAGATAGATCGTTTTGAACATGGCGCCGCCTATCTCTTAAGGTTTTGAAAATAGACGTCCTCCAAGGTGGCCGGCCGGGGGGCGAACCCGTCCCCGGGATCATTGGGGTGGTGGATCCTGATGAATGTCTTTCCGGCGAACAATCGGGAGGATAGCAGGCGGTATTTTGCCTGGTATTGGGGAATTTCAGGCTTGGGGATCTCCTTCTCCCAGACCTTTTCTTCCAGTGACCGGATGGCCTCCATGGTTTTGGCCTGGAGCACGATGCTTCCCTGGTCGATGATGGCCAGGTTGGGGCAGAGGTCAGACACGTCGTCCACAATATGGGTGGAGAGGATCACCACTTTGTCCTGCCCGATCTCGCTTAAAAGATTGTGGAAACGCACCCGTTCGGCCGGATCCAGTCCGGCGGTGGGCTCGTCCACTATTATCAACTGGGGATCGCCCAGCAGCACCAAAGCTATACCGAAACGCTGTTTCATGCCCCCGGAAAATGTCCCCAGCTTCTGTTTTCGCTGGTCCCAAAGGTTGACCCGCTTCAAAAGTTCCTCCACCTTAAGCTTCCGGGCCTTTTTGTCCCTTATCCCCTTGAGCAGGGAGAAATGATCCAGTAGAGATCCGGCGCTTTCCTTGGGATAAAAGTCAAAGCTCTGGGGAAGATAGCCCAGCACCTTCTTCACCGCCATCTTATCCTGGAGCACATTGACCTCCCCAAAGGAGATCTCCCCGGAGTCGGGCTCCTGAAGGGTGGCGATGGTCCGCATCAAGGTGGTCTTGCCGGCGCCGTTGGGGCCCAGCAGGCCGAACATCCCGGTGGGCACTTCCAGCGACACGCCATTGAGGGCTGCCACCCCGTTGGAGTATTTTTTGGACAGTTTGCTGATGGTCAGGTTCATCGGTGGATCTCCTAAATTTCAGGTGGCTGTTTTTGGGCAACTTCATCGGCATCAACAAGTACTACGAAAACGGTTGTAAAATGTTTCCTTTATCCGGAATAACAATGCCCGAATGAAAGATCATTCGGGCATTGTTATAATTTAATATTGTCTTATTTGCCATAATAGATAATGAACCCCAAAACCAAAGCCACCACATCAAACACCGCATGGGCCGTGACAGCCTCCATGGCATTTTTCTTCCGCAGGTAGACCAGGCCGTCAAGAAAACCTATGATGGCGGTGGAAATTATCCCTGAGGTCCCCTGATAGGCGTGTCCCAGGCCGAACATCAACGAGAAGAATATCAGGGCAAAGATCAGGCCTGGTTTCCGGAAAGCTTTTTCGAACCGGGTCAGAACGAATACCCGCCAGAGCTCCTCCAAAAACCCGCCCTTGAAAATGCCCAGGAACAGCAGGATCGGGAAATAGTACAACTTGCTGAACAAATATTTTATGTTTTCACCCTCGGCCGCCGCGTTTGGCAGCAGGGCCTCCAGTACCGGGCTGATCAGAAGGGTATCCAGGGCAAAGATGCCGATCCCGAACAAGGCGCCGATGGCGATCTGTTTGCCCAGTTTGTTTTTATTGAATCCCAGGGAGCCGAAATCCTCTTTGGTCAGTTTGAGCAGAGACCATATCAGCAGGAAGGTTAAAATGCCCACCGTAATTATGTACAGCGAAGCCTGTGGCAGATTCTCGCTCAATTTGGGCATAAGGCCCAGTTGTTCGGCCAACGAAGGCTTGGCGGAGATATAATTGAATAATTTTTGGATCCACCCCAGGGAGATTATGCCCAGTGACAGATAGACCGCATTTTTGACCGTAATTTTGCTCATATGGCCCCCATGGTTTTCAATTAAGGGTGGTGATCATATAACCATATCAAATTACGCCAGCCGGACAGTTAATGTTTCACCGGTCAGGGTTTATTCTGCCCTGTAGGTCCCTGATCAGCGCCCGGTATTCCTCCCGGGAAAACAGAACTTCCCGTTCGTTCTGGTTGATGGGCTGGCCGGGGTCGTCCTCGAAGAACCGGGGGAACAGGTGGCAGTGGACATGGGGCATGATGTTGCCCCAGATGCAGTAGTTGATCTTGGCCGGGCGGTAGATCTCATTCAGCGCTTTGGCCGCCAGGGAAACTTCATCCCAGAACTCCGCCCGCTCTTCCGGCTCCAGTTCAAAAAGCTCGGTGGCATGCCGCTTTAAGACCAGGGTGGTCCAGCCCTTCATGTATTGGTTCTTGTTCAAGCGCACTATTGAGCGTTTCAGCTCGATGACCTTGTAGCTGTGGGGGTTCTCTTCCATCACGCTTTCAAGGCACATCGGGCAGTCATGACCGGCTTTAAGCCGGGCCCATTCTTCATGTGTCATCCATTTCATAGCGCTGTAAGCCTCATATAATGTGAATATGAATTAACTATACAATTAAACGCGGTGGAAAATCAAGTCCCGGGTGCCTCCTGTTTTACGGTATCCAATTTCGTTGTTTTTGTGACGGTGGCAACAAGCGCAGAACCCAAAAACCACTTGACATAAGGCCCTTTTTGGGGTAAATTAAATCAATAAAGTCAAGCCGGGCCGCTGGCCAGCGGAGCGGCGGGTTCCTTGAACCTCAGAAAAATATAATGGAATAAAAATGAATCATAAGCCCATCGAGATCCAACTGGACGGCCAGCGGGTGCCAGCCAAGGCAGGGGAGCAGGTCCAGGCCATCTTCAAGAAGTACCTGGACAAATCCCCGGCCAAGATCCTGGCCGCCAAGATGAACCAGCAGCTGGTCAGCCTGGATGCCACCGTACATTCCAACTGCCGGCTGGAGCCGGTGTTCTATTCCGACCGCGAGGGCATAGCCCTTTACCGCCGGGCCGCCTGCCTGATCCTGTACGAGGCCATCAAGGAACTCTATCCTTCGGCCCGGGTGGTGGTGGGCCAGTCGCTGGCCAACGGTTACTATTTTGATTTCGGCGGGGAACAGCCGCTGGACGAAGATATTTTGGGCAAGATCGAGGCCCGGATGAGGCTGATAGTTTCCGAGAACCGGCCCTTCGTCAAGGAGACCATCTCCATCGAGGAAGCCAAGGAGTATTTCGAGGCCGAGGGCTATTTCGACAAGGCCAAGTTGCTGACCACCATCCGCCTGACCGAGGTCCGCCTGGTGGGCTGCGGAATATTCAAGGACATCTACCACGGGCCGGTGGTCCCTGGGGCCGGACTGATCGACCGCTTTGAACTGACCCTGTATCCCCCGGGCTTCGTGCTGCGCTTTCCCCAGCAGCGCAATCCGGGGCGGATCCCGGAGATCTCACCTCAGCCCAAACTGTTCCAGATCTACAAGGAGACCAAGGACTGGAACCGGATCCTGGGGGTCAACAACGTGGGCGAGCTCAACGAACTGTGCCTGGGGGGGCAGATGAGCGAGCTGGTGAGGATAGCCGAGGGCTTTCACGAGAAGAAGATAGTGGAGGTGGCCGACCGGATCACCGCCCAGCGCCAGCGGGTGAAGCTGGTGCTCATCGCCGGGCCTTCCTCCTCGGGCAAGACCACCTTCACCAAGCGGCTGATGATCCAGCTCAAGGTCAACGGGCTGCACCCCATCGCCCTGTCCACCGACAACTACTTTTTGGGACGGGAACAGACCCCGCTGGGGGATGACGGCAAGCCGGATTTCGAATCCATCAGCGCGCTGGATCTGGAGCTGTTCAATAAACAAATGACAGGGCTTTTGGCGGGGGAGGAAGTGGCCGCCCCGGTCTATGACTTTCACACCGGCCAGCGGTCGGACAAGACCGGAAGATTCAAGCTGGGGCCGGATGACATCCTGCTGGTGGAGGGCATCCACGGATTGAACTCAAAACTGACCAGGTCGGTGCCGGCCGAAAACAAGATCAAGGTCTACATCAGCGCGCTGACCCAGCTCTGCCTGGACAACCACAACCGGATCAACACCTCGGACGTCCGGCTGATCCGTCGCATCGTGCGGGACCGCCTGTTCCGGGGCTACCGGGCCGACCACACCTTAAAGGTCTGGTCCGCGGTCCAGCGGGGCGAGGAGCGCAACATCTTCCCCTTCCAGGAGGAGGCCGACATCCTCTTCAACTCCACTTTGATCTACGAGCCGGCCGTGCTGCGGATGTACGCCGAGCGGTTTTTGATGGAAGTGCCCACCGACGACCCCGCCTTTTACGAGGCCTACAGGCTGCAGAGGTTTTTGCAGATGTTCGTGCCGGTGTTCGCCGACGAGGTGCCGCATACGTCGATACTGAGGGAGTTCATAGGGGGGAGTACGTTTGAGTACTGAGGGCAGAACATTAACCACAAAACATGTGGTGAGTTAATCGAACCAGGCACAAAGGGCACAAATAAATTTGCAGACCCCATAGTGCTTGCGGATACAACTTAAAAGAATATGTGCAGCGGGGGTGGGGGTTTTGGCCTTGATTTTCTTCCGTTAAAGGGTGTATAGCCATCACACAGGATTTTATCAAATAATCTTAACGGGGTCTTCCCATGAAAAAGGTTATTACTTCAGCTTTAGTTGTTATTGCCTGTCTAGGCTTTTGGGGTTGCAGCAAAAATGAAATACCACCCGCAGTTGTCACCACCGGAACCATTTCCGGCGTAGTTACCGACTCGGCCAGCGACACTGCCATTGCCGGAGCGGGCATTGCTACTATCCCGGCTACCAGCAGCGTAACCGCCAATACTCCCGGGCAGTTTTCAATAACCGGGGTGAAGGCCGGTACCTATACGGTTACCGCCAGTAAAACCGGTTACGTTAGTAAAAGCATAAGCGTTGCCGTAAACGCAGGGAATGCGGTCACCGCAAATATTTCTTTGGTGGCATCCGGCAGCACAATGGCCATAGTATGGGTTTCCATTCCTGCAGGGAGCTTTACTATGGGTAGCACAGCAGCTGATACAGTTCCTTGGTATAATACTGCAGGCGATGAATACCCCCAGCACACGGTTTACCTTGATGCTTACCAAATAAGCAAATACGAGGTAACTAACAGCCAGTTTAAAGCATTTATGGATGCCGGAGGATATTCCGATAGTACTTATTGGACAACCGACGGCTGGGCTTGGAGAACTGCGAATAGCATAACTG
>JAURWH010000005.1 GCA_030655055.1 bacterium | reverse complement strand
CGACTGCCTGGCCGAGATGCTGGACGCTAATGACCGGCGTTACCTGTATCCCTTCATAAACTGCACCAACTGCGGGCCGCGGTTCTCCATCATCCAAAATACTCCGTATGACCGGCCTTTGACATCCATGGCGGGCTTCACCATGTGCCCCGACTGCCAAAGGGAATACGACGATCCGGAAAACCGCAGGTTCCACGCCCAGCCCAATGCCTGCCCGGTCTGCGGCCCCAGGGTCTGGCTGTGCGGCCGGGACGGCAAAGTAAAGGCCGAAAGATCAGAAGCGATGACGAAGGCCGCAGAATTGTTGTTGTCTGGTGAGATCCTGGCCATCAAGGGAATAGGGGGATTTCACCTGGCCTGCGATGCCGGCAATGACGCCGCGGTCAAAAAACTTCGTGACAGGAAGAACCGCCCGGACAAGCCGCTGGCCCTGATGTGCGGGTCGCTGGAGGATGCTAGGGAAATCTGCCAGGTAAGCGGAGCGGAGGAGAAAGTGCTGGGCTCAAGCCAGGCGCCGATAGTGCTGTTAAGAAAATCAAATACTAAAAATAAAATATTTAATATATCCGATATTGTTGCACCGGGGAACAACTACCTGGGCGTGATGCTGCCCTATGCGCCGGTGCATCATCTTTTGTTTAGGGAACTGAAAAAAATAAATCCCGAACTCAAGGCCCTGGTGATGACCTCGGGCAATGTCCAGGATGAACCGGTGGCGGCCGGCAACCAAGAGGCTTTGAACCGGCTGGCGGGCCTGGCCGATCATTTTTTGCTGAACGACCGGGACATTGAGAACCGCAATGACGACTCGATAGTCTTTATTACTGATACAATAAATAAAATATCAAATATAAAAAATGGGAATGACCAAGAACCGAAGATTAATGACATCAAGCCTCTGATCCAGATCGTCCGTCACTCCCGGGGCTATGCCCCAAACCCGATAATCCTTCCGGTTTCGGTGCCTCCGACACTGGCAGTGGGAGGGGAGATGAAGAACGTCTTCTGTCTGGCTTCCGGCAACAA
>JAURWH010000004.1 GCA_030655055.1 bacterium | reverse complement strand
CCTTTTTGTACAAGGAAAACCCGTTCTACCGATTTGCCGAGCACCTGTTCGTGGGCATCTCGGCCGGCTACGGGGTGGCAGTCTACTGGAACAACGCCATCGTGCCCAATCTTTTCGTGCCGCTGTTTCAGCAGCATAACTGGTGGTTCATCATCCCCGGCCTTTTGGGAATGATGTTCTTCTTCCGTTTCAACCAGAAGACCGGCTGGCTGATACTCATTCCCATGGCGGTGTTACTGGGCACCAGCAGCGGGATGAGCCTGGCCCCGACGGTTCAGACCAACATCCTTAAGCAGATGCAGAGCGCCCTGGCCGACGCCACCAACCTTAAACTCGGCGGTTGGGGCCTGATCTGGGGCATCGTCACCCTGTTCGGGGTGATCACCACCCTAAGTTACTTCTTCTTCTCCCGGGAACAAAAAGGCCTGTTGAGGGTCTCGGCCAACATCGGGGTCTGGTTCATCATGATCGGTTTCGGGGCCAGCTTCGGCAACACCGTGATGGGCCGCATTTCCCTGCTGATAGGCCGGGTGCAGTTCCTGCTGACCGACTGGATACACATCATCAAGTAACTGGAAATTGGAAAATAGGAAATAGGAAATAGGAAATTTGATCCTGGCTGTTCTGTGAAACATGCGATCGTTTCCTATTTCCCATTTATTTAATTCCTATTTATTTATTTAAATCTATGGCAAACAACACCGACAAAATAGTCTGCCGCTGCGAGGACATCACCGAGTCCGAGGTCCTGGCCGCCATCGAACAGGGCGCCACCACCGCCGACGAGGTCAAGCGCCTGACCCGGGCCGGGATGGGCCACTGTCAGGGGCGCACCTGCCGCCGGCTGGTCAACCAGATGCTGGCCAGGGCGCTGGGACAAAAACCCGAGACCCAGCGGCCCATCACCCAGCGGGCCCCGCTGCAGCCCCTGACGCTCAAAGCCCTGGCGGAGTACAAAGAATCATGAGCGCTCACAAGTCAGACGCCGTCATCATCGGCGGGGGCATCATTGGAACGGCCTGCGGCTACTATCTTTCACAGAAGGGCCTGAAGGTGGCGATAGTGGAGCAGGGATATCTCTGCTCCGGCTCCACCGGGCGCTGCATCGGAGGCATACGGCAGCAGTTCACCTCGTCCGGCTCCATCAAGCTGATGATGGAGAGCGTCAGGCATTTTCAGAACATGGAGCAGGAGCTGGGAACCGACGTCCACTGGCACAACGGGGGATATCTCTTCCTGGCCCACAGCCCCGAGAAAAAACAGGCCTTCCTGTCCAACATCGCGGTCCAGCAGGCGGCGGGGCTAAAGGACGTGCGCTGGGTGGATGCCGATGAATGCCGGGAGATAGCCCCGGGAATGGACGCCGCCGGGCTTTTGGGCGGCTCCTACTGTCCCTCGGACGGGCAGGCCTACCCCTTTGCGGTGGTTCAGGGCTATGCCGGAAAGATCAAGCAATCCGGCGGCAGCATCCACACCTTTTCCAAAGTATCCCAGATCCTCCAGCAGGGGGGAAAGGTTACCGGGGTCAAGACCGATAGCGGCCGGGAATTCTCGGCCGGAGTGGTGATCAACGCGGCCGGCCCCTGGTCCAAGGACGTCGGCCAAATGGCCGGGATCGAGATCCCGGTTGAGGCCGAGCGGCACGAGGCCCTGATCACCGAGGGGGTGGAGTATCTGAACATCCCGATGCTGGTGGACTACCGGGCCGACGGCGGGTATTTCCAGCAGTACAAACACAACGGGCAGTTCATCGGCTGTTATTCCCCGGTTCCCAATGTGCCGGGCCATTCGGTTGATTCCACCTTTGAGTTCCTGCACCAGATGCCCAAACGGATGCTGAAACTGGTTCCGGGGCTTAAGGACCTGAAAGTGATCCGGCAGTGGGCCGGCAGTTACGAGAACACCCCGGACGGCAACCCCATTTTGGACCGCACCGGCCTGGAGGGGTTCTATACGGTGGCCGGGATGTGCGGACACGGCTTTATGCTGGGCCCGGCCATGGGGCGGGTGGCGGCGGACCTGATATTTTCCGGCGGCAGGGATATGCCGTACCCGGAATTTGCCCTTAAGCGGGACTTCTCCCAGGCCGAGGCAATGAAATAGGGGCTTATTCAAATAAGCCCTTTTTTCTTTTGGGACCGCATGGGACGCGGATTAACGCGGATTTATTATTTTAACAAAATAATATGTTAAGACTGACTAAAGTGAAAAGGAATTGTATGGGAACTGACTTTAACATTGAAGCAGATTATTACGATTTATTCGAAGCAAAAAATGCAAAGATGCACGAGTCTCTGAATAAATTCATGATAGATTTCTTTCATGCCCGTAATATTCATAGTGTGTTGGATTTTAGCTGCGGAACCGGGGCACAAGCCATACCTCTGGCAGAAGCTGGTTTTAACATTACGGCGGCAGATATTGCCGATAAAATGCTTGACCTTGCCCGGGAGAAGGGAAAACACTGCCAGATTAAGTATATTAATGGCGATATGAGAAGCTCGCATATTGGCATATTTGACACCTGTATCTCTATTCTAAACAGCACAGGGTACTTATCAAAATCGGATTTCATTTTATCTTTGAAAAACATAAAAGAAAATCTAAAACCGGGCGGATATTTTATATTTGACAATACTAATCGTGATTGTATTGACAGCGGCCACCTTCTGACCCATGAATTAATTGATACTGTTGCAGAAATAAACTCTAAAAAACTTGTAAGATTTGTTACTGCTAATTACGATAAGAGCAAAGGGATAGTAACCTGGGATTGGCGGGTGTCTGTGCAGGAAGGCTGTGCCCCAATTAGTCACAGCTCTGGTAAATGGATAAGACAGACCTATAGTAAGGGTGAGTTAAAAGATATCCTCTCAAAACAGGGTTTTATTTTAGAAGCTATTTATGATAGAACTTTGATCGAATTTAATGAAAGTAACAGCTTTGCCTTCTTTGCTATTGCAAAAAGAGAATGATGGTCTGACGAGTTTATGGTGACGACCTGCGAATTATGTTTAATGCCTGTCTAACTTGCTCCATAAAAGTAGAAAGAATATAGTGGGTCTGGCAAAAACGCAAGTATAGGCTCAATTACGTTCTTTTCTTTTTGTACCGCCAAAAAGAAAAGAACCAAAAGAAAAAGCTCGTCGCTTAAAACTCTCCGAGCCACGCTTACGCTAAAGCTTCAGCGGGCCCGCGTTGCGCTTCTCGTTGCTGGCGGGCTTGTCTGAACTCGGGCTTTGGCCAAGCCCTCAAACAGGCCAGACAAGCTTTTTCCGCCATCAACTGCGATGCTCACTGATCGTTTTAACGCGACATACCGGGGTTGGCACCGGGGGTTCAACCAGTTTCCTGAGCTAACGGGATAGGCAGTTTATATTAAATACTGTCAAGAATATATTAACAAAGCATGACTAAAACGTTACAAATATTAGTACTCCTGTCAACCATGCTGGCGCTGCCAGGCGCGGCCGCTCCGGCTGACATTCAAAAGGCTTTATCCCTGCAGCAGGCCGGAGAACCGGAGCAGGCCCTGATGCTGTTGGACAGCCTGGGGCTTGATTCCTCGGCCTTTTATGCCAGAGCCGGCCTGCTGATCTCATTGAAGCAATATCCCCAGGCTTTGAAAACATTGAACCGGGCGGTGACCCTGTGGCCCTCCGATGATCCTGATGTCCGCTGGCAAAGGGCCTACCTCTACCAAAAG
>JAURWH010000003.1 GCA_030655055.1 bacterium | reverse complement strand
CCGGATCGTCGTATTCCTTTTGACAATCGGGACACATGGCAAAGCCCGCCATGGAGGTCAGCGGACGGTCATACGGGGTGTTTTGGATGATGGAGAACCGCGGCCCGCAGTTGGTGCAGTTTATGAAGGGATACAGGTAACGCCGGTCATTCGCATCCATCATCTCATTTAGACAGTCGGAGCACAGGGCGATGTCGGGTGAGATCCTGGTGGCTCCGCCGCTGTTCAGGCTCTCCCTGATGACAAAATCCTTGTGATCGCCGGGCTCGGCCGGAAAAACGGCCATGGCATCGATCAAGGCCTGGGGCGGCAGTTCGCTTTTGACCTGGGACAAGAAAAGGTCGATGCCTTCGGCCCTGCCCTGGACATGGATTTCCACCCCCTGGCTGGAATTAAGCACCCAGCCGGCCAGGCCGTGCTTTTTGGCCAGCCGGTAGATGAAGGGCCGGAAACCAACCCCTTGGACGATGCCGTTTATGTTTATCTTTATTGCGTTCATGATAAATCTTAAAATAAACCGCCCTGTCATTTTCAGGACGGGGAAACCCCCTTTGATTATATTCCTAAACGCTTAAAATTTCAAGGCATATCTCAAGTCTTGCATTTTGCGGTGAAATAGTATATGCTTACTGCCCTATGGCCAAAAACAGCATTCATACACCCTCTGCCGGAAGCATCGAGCCGGATCGCAGCCTTAAGATATCCATCATCGAAGGCAGTTTTGCCACGGTCCACATCACCGTCAGTCTGGGAGCCCTGGTCACCGGATACGCCCTGATGCTGGGAGCCAACGATTTCCACTTGGGACTGCTGGCGGCCCTCAACGCCCTGTCCACCGTGGGCTCGGTCATCAGCGCCCAGATCCTGGGACGTCTGGGCAGCCGCAAGAAGCTGACCGTCTGGGGGGCCACCGTCGGGCGGGCATTGTGGGCCCTGCTCTGCGTCCTGCCCTTCATCAAGATAATGCCCGGCTTTAAGCTGGCCCTGTTCTTTGCCGTGATGTTTTTGGGAAACACCATCCTCAGCGCCGCCAACACCGCCTGGCTTTCCTGGATGACCGACCTGGTGCCCCCGGAAAAGCGGGGCGTCTATTTTGGCAAGCGCAGCGCCATCCTGGGAGCGGTGACCATGCTAACCAATTACGGGGCCGGCTGGGGATTTGACCGGATGAAAGCGGCCGGGCTGCAGGACCAGGGGTTTGCCCTGATCTTCGGGCTGGCTGCCCTGTTTGCCGTGATCGCCGGGCTGATCCTGAACCGCCAGTGGGAGCCCCCGATGAAGGGGGAGAAGTCCCTCTCCATCTACGAGATCGTAAAACTGCCCTTCGCCGATCCCGATTTCAAAAAACTGCTGACCTTCTTCATCTTCTGGTCGCTGTCCACCGCCGTGGCCGGGCCATTCTTCGGGGCCCACATGATCAAGAATCTTAAGATGCCCTACTCGGTGATCGCCCTCTATTCCATCGTCGCCGGGATACTTAACCTTTCCACCCAGCCGTTGTGGGGAAAAATAATTGACAAGCTGGGGAACCGCCCGGTGCTGATCTTCAACCTGGTCG
>JAURWH010000002.1 GCA_030655055.1 bacterium | reverse complement strand
CAGATTCTTGTGGGACGAGGCTATACCGGAGATCCGGCCATTCTTAACCGGGCGCTGCTGGCCGAATATTATCCGGAATGGTTCGGAGCCGCAAAAAAGAAAACAGATCCCTATCAGTATCTTAAAAGTCTGATGAACCCGGCTTCTTTGGCCGAGCTGGACAATCATTTTAAGGGCCGGGGAGTATCCAATGACGGCCGGCAGTTGTTGCTGGCCGACATTAACCTGATCATATCTGGGGTTGATTTCTACCAGAAGGAACAATGGGATAATCATGCGATTCCGGTTGAGGCCCAGGAACTTTTGGCGGAGGGAACCGGCAACCTCAGCCTGATGGACCTGCGCAAGATGAACCGGATGATGTTGGAGGCATTGTACCCTTCAGAAATGGTAAGGATAGGGCAGGATAAAAGCTATGCCTCGCTGATGCATTCCCCCTGGCTTTCCGAGATCTGGTCCGATGTGGGCGACATGTATTATGAATACATTTCCTACGTCCAGCCCTACAAGGACTGGGGAGTATTCGGCGGCAGCGTCATCTTCATCTCCGAGGGGACCAGCCAGCATACCGGATCCAACGGTGAAGATTACGGAGAGTTCTCCAGCTACGAATTCTCTCCTATCATTTCCTATGGCAATGAAATATTCAACGCCCTGGCCGGTGGAGTAAACCTAAAACTTATCCATTCCCATCTGGCCCCTTTCGGGGCGGAAGGTAGCCAGGGCAAGGGCGTGGCCACCACCTGGGCTTTGGATTTCGGCCTGCTGTACCGGGGGCCGTTCAAGGGGCTGTCTTTCGGCGCTAATCTTCAGAATATCGGCCCCAAGCTGGTCTATATAGACGCCGAACAGTCCGATCCTCTTTCCCGCAATATCCGGGCCGGAACCGCCTATAAGGTACTGGACGGCCGCTGGGCCAAGCTGACCGCGGCTTATGACATCACCAAGATGCTGGTGGTAAACGATAGGCCGTGGAGGGAAGAGCTTAAGGAAGCGGTGCACCATGCCGGAGTGGAGTATCAATATGCGGGGGCGGCTGCACTGGGGCTTCGCGCCGGGTATGTTTACGACGAGGTCGGCAAGATCAAAGGCTCCACCTACGGATTTGGAGTGGGTTATAGGAACATCCAGTTCGATTTTGGGATGGAACCCGGTGGTGAATTACAGAAATACAATAAAAAATTCTCACTTTCAGTAGAGTTATAATATGACGGCTGCACTAATTTACCGACGCTGGCTGGGATTATCCTGTCTGTTGATCCTAACGGTATTAACCACAGCCATGGCTGGAGATCTACAGGATTTGAAACAACGGGGTAAAACCTCCAGCCCGATCCTGGAAAAGATCAAACAACAGCCCCGCCAGTACAAGGATGCAGTATCCAAATTGAACCTGCTGGGCCGGGTCAGGGAGGTCGCCAAAAGCAAAGGTAAGAACAAACATATGGCTCAAGAGGTCATTCATGTCCTGGCTATCAAAGCCCAATTCCAGATGGACGATGATCCCAATACCGCGGGCAACGGCCATTTTGATTACGCGGGCAACGGCCAGCCGATGTACATCGACGGAGACTGGCGTAACGGGCACAATCTTGATTATGAGCCGCCTCATGACAGTCTGTATATCCATAATCAGATGCTAGCCCTGCGTAACTATTACCTGGCTGTTTCTGACAGCCAATTATACATAGAGTTTGAACAGTGGCCCAAGGGCGATACTTCCGCTTATACCTTGCCCCATCAAATGTCATTTTACAGCGACTATTATAATCAGGGAGCCAACTGGGGAGCAGGGTTGTATGTCCTGCTGCGTGATGCATTGGAGGCAGCAAGTGCGGATGTTGACAGTTTTCATACCGGAAGCGGATCCACCAAAGTACCCAAGGCGGTTATGATATTCCACGCCGGTTCCTGCTGGCAGACCGATCCCTACGGAGCTGACATTCCGTCAGTATTTCTGCAGATGGACAGTTCCAGCCCCATCATTGTCAAGGCCGGGGCTGATACGATCTACGAAGGAATTATCGATGCCGAAACCCAAAGCCAGGACGGGATGGTGCTGGGTTCCCAGGGCGAGATCGCCCACGAGTTCGGCCATCAGCTGGGTCTGCCTGATCTTTACGATTATTCCATGTACTCGGTGGGACTGGGCGAATGGGAGCTGATGTCCTGGGGTTCGTGGAACATGAACGCCTATGTGCCTCCCCATCTTTCGGCCTGGTGCAAGGTGTTTTTGGGATGGTCTCAGCCCTTGACCCTAACCCCTGGTGTTGACAGCCTGATTCCCTTTGACTGGGTGGCCAAAAACCCGGATGCAATAGTTAAAATTCCGATAAATTCCCATGAGTACTACCTGATCGAAAACCGCCGGGCCTGGGTGGATCCAAACAGCGTCATCTCCGATTCCGCCTCAGCCGATTCCAACGGGGCCAGGGTCTGGCGCAACGGGGTCTT
>JAURWH010000001.1 GCA_030655055.1 bacterium | reverse complement strand
TCATCAAATCACTAATCCCCAATCCCTGTCAACTATTCCAGCCCGTCCAGTTCCACCGGTTCGTCCTTGGGGTGGCAGGTGCCGCACCAGATGGCGTCCGAGACCGCCAGGCCCTTGAGCTTCCCGGCCTTGTCCCGGAAGGAGTCTATCAGGTAGGGCAGGTTCTTGGCGTGCTCCTTGCACACCGAGCGCCCGCAGAAACTGCAGACCGCGTTGGCCGGTCGTTCGCAATGCCAGCATTCCATGATTATTGGTCTCCTGCGTAATTGTTAGTGCTGTTAATTTCTTTCAGGGTTGAAGCCTATCTTGGCTTTTCGGGATGCCGGCTCTTCTTTTTGTTTTTTAATGGCATTGACAATAGCCAGTATATATTTATCGTGCGTTGCAAGTTTGCGGTCGTGTTCGGCCACTTTTGAAGCCAATTCTCCGTTACTGGCGAGCAGGTTCCTTAAATAAACAAAGGCCCTTACCACAAAAACGCTCATCTCCACTGCCCGTTTGGAATTCAATACCGTTGCAGCCATGATTGCGCCATGTTCGCTAAAAGCATATGGCAGATAGCGTCGGCCGCCCCAACTTGAGGTGCCAATTCGGCACTTCAAACCCTCAAATTCAACCGGGCTTATCCTAAAGACAAAATCGGCGGGAAATCTTTTGATGTTTCTTCTTACTGCCCGGTTCAATGCTTTTGTTTCAACGCCATACAGTAACGCTAAATCCGCATCCAAGATTATTTTTTGATCGCGCAACTACAATATTTTAGATTGAATGATACCGATTGAATACTTTGCCATATCTACTTCACCGTTTTAAACAATTAACTTTAAACATACTAATATTTGAATCAACTTATCTTGTGCCGGGTATCCTTCAATCTGCGGCTGGAGGCCTGTTCCAAACTCTTGTAGAAATACAGATGCTCGCCCAGCAGGCTCTTGAAATCCTCCTTGTGCAGCTGCAGCACCAGGCCCTGTCCCTGGGAGACCACGCTGGCGGTGCGGGGCATGTCCAACAGCAGTGCGATCTCCCCGAAATACTCGCCCGGCCCCAATGCGGCCACCTTGTTCTTCTGGCCGTCCCGCTCCACCCAGACCTCGAACTGCCCTTCCTTGATGATGTAAAAGCTGTCGCCCATCTCGCCCTGGGTGATCACCGCCTCCCCCGGCTGGCAGCGCCTGGGGATCAGTCGGGAGGCGGCCATGGCCACCTGGGCCGGGGCGAATTCCGAGAACAGCGGCAGCTTTACCAGGAATCCCCGGTTCTCCAGCAGCCGGTCTATCCGGGGCCCCAGGTCCACCTTCTGGGACATTAAAAGTTCAAAGTCCGCCCGCTCCAGGGTCAGCAGCGAACAGTCGGACACAGCCCTGGCGGTGGCGGTGCGGGGGACCTTCTTGATCAGGGCGATCTCGCCGAAGTAGTCGCCCCGGGCCAGCAGGGCCGCGATCTGGGCCGGACCGCCGTCCTTTTGGATGGAGATCTCCACCTGCCCGGATTTGATGAGGTAGAACTTGTCGCCCTCCTCGCCCTGCCGGATGATGGTCTCGCCGGCCTTGCGCCGGTCCTCCTTAAGCCGGGAGAAGAACACCTTGGCCTCTTCCGGTGAAAGCTCCCAAAACCGGGCCACCCCGGTGATCACGTCCTGGGCGTCCTTTTTCTCCCGGGAGAGCTTTTTTAGGGTCAGGCCTTCGGACCAGCGGCAGCCGGACATCAGGTACTGCTGGGCGATCTCCCGCTCCTCCCAGTACAGGCTTTCGTAGGCGGTCTTGAAGGTGTTTTTGGCAAAATAGGACCCGGTGATCCGGGAGATGTAAAAATACATCTCGTCCAGCAGGCCCTTGAAGGCCGGACTCCGTTCCAGAATCCCCCGGTCCCGTTCGAACCTCTCTTCGCTCTTGTCGCCGTACAATCTGATGGGCCAGCCTTTTTCGATCAGCACCAGGTTCAGGCGGTCGTCCATGGCCTTGGCCGAAGACTCGCCGAAGAAGGCGGAAAAATGGGTGCGGGATAGCTTGTATATTTTAATGGCGGCCTGGCGCATCCGGCGGCGTTCGGAGTCGGCCGCTTCAAAGGTGGAGGTCTCGGGCTGCCAGGAGGTGCCCTTGATGATCAGGTACAGCCACAGCAGGGCCAACACCTGCATCAGGGCCGGGAAAATATCCAGCCGGGCCGGCAGCCGCCAGATGGTCATCACATTTTGGCTCAGCAGTCCGGTTAAAACGATCATCCAGAAATATTCCAGCGAAGAACCCTGGTTGTTCCAGTAAAGCGACAGCACCATTAAAAAAGTTGACCAGAGCAGCATTATCCCCAGAGCCTGGGGCAGGGAAAATCCCGGGTTGACGGCCATCAGCAGCAGCATCGCGATCCACAACGCCCCCCACAGCCAGCGCTGCCACTGCCGCCACCGCCTTAAGCTGGAGTAGGAGAACTGGCTGAACCCGGCCAAAGCCAGGGCTCCGGCCGATCCCAGCCAAAGGTAGGTATGGATGCCGGAAGTGAAAGAGGCCAGCCCCATTTGCCAAAGCGAAGCCAGCAGCAGGCACCAGAAGACCAGGGAAAGGTGGGACCCCCGGTAATAGGAGTGGACCCGCAAGAACACCAGCAGGGACATGGCCCCGAAAGGCAGCATCAGCAGGACCCTGGCCCAGTTCGGCAACAGGGCGATGATCAGGGCCGCCGCCCCAAAGAAGGCCAGCAGGCTCAGGGAAGCCAGCAGCGGTTTCTGGCGCACCAGTTTTAAAAGGTCCTGCCAGATGGCGGCCGCCAGTATCTGCAGCTTCTTACGCAGGGCCACCCCGAAGCCGATCAGGGCTAGCGCCAGTATCCCCACCAGCCACCACCGGGCCTGGTTGGTGGTGCCGGCCAGGAACTTGTGCCACATCCGGGCGGCCTGCAGCCGCCAGAAATACAGGGCGATGCCCAAGGCGAAAGCCGACCAGGCATAACTCCACAGCTTGAAGCCGGCGTAGATCTTTTCCTCCCGGGTAAAAGGCTCTTTGGCTTTGAGCTTGGCCTTGAGGCCGCTTTTGATGAACTGGGCGGCCTTGGTCTTAAGCCCGGGCAGTTCCAGCCAGTCCACCAGCATGTAGTAGCCGTCAAGTTCCAGGCTGGGGTTGAAGTTGGCGAAGACCGAGACGAAGGAAAGAAAGGCGAATTTGTAAAGCAGGGGGTTCAAAAATGATCCAGGCATCAGCACGGCCGCCAGGGAAGCCGCTCCGGCCAGGAAGGCCTGTGTATATGGCCCCACCAGGGAGATGAACAGCCTCTGGTCCTTGGGCAGCAGCCAGGCGTCGGTGGTGTCCACATAAAAGGCCGGGAACCCCAGATACAGGATGGTCCCCCCGCTGTTGACCTTCCGCTTGTAATGCTTGCAGGCCAGGGCGTGGGACATCTCGTGGGTGATCACCGCCAGGTAGTTCAGCAGTACCAGGATGACCAGTCCGGTCAGATAGGAGCCCGAGGATTTTAGTACGCTGTACTGGCCGCCTTTGACCAGTACCGCAAAGGAGGCCAGGCCGGCCAGGATCACCAGTCCGGAGATTATTTTTACCGGCAGGGAGAAGAAATATTTGAAACCGCCCCGGTACAGCATCCCGGCCAGATTGTCAAAGTTGGGGATGGGCCATTGCCGCTGGGGAAGGTTCTTTATCAGATCCAGTATTTTGACCACCGGCTTCTGGTGTCTGATCCTCTGGGCCAGGTTCTTGTAATAATTGGAAGGTTTTTGGACCAGGAACCCTCCGGCAAAAAGCTCCTGGTAAAGCGTGCCGATGCGGGAGAAGGCCAGCGACCCGAATTTCCGGAAATAGTCCACCAGGATTTCCTGGATGGTCTTCCGGCCGGTGAAGGATGAGTAAAGAAAGTAGTCTTTGAGCCCCAGCTTGATGTAGCCGCTGCCCTCCGGGGCCTTGACCACAAAATATTCCTGGCCCTGGCGGTCGGCAAAGCAGGCCTCCTCGGCTCCAGGCTTTAGTTGGGGCTTCTGTTTGGAGAAATCCAAAGTGGCAACCAGCCGCTGCCAGATGGAAACGGTTGCTGTCCCGGTTGATGTGGCTTGGTCGGTCATGGTCACTGGTATAGTTTTTTGTTATTGATGTAGCGGGCCGCAGATTCCGGCACCAGATTACGGATGGGCTGGGAGCGGCGGACCCTGTCCCGGATGACGGTGGCGCTGATGTCGATCAGGCTGACCGGCAGGAACCGGAGCATCTTCCTCCAGCGGGGCTCCACTTCGTTCCGGGAATAACCGGGGCGGCTCAGCACGCAGACCGTAGCCAGGTCAAAAAGTTCCTGCGGTTCCTTCCAGGTGGAAAGCAGGACCGCCTGGTCCATCCCCAAAAGCAAAAAAAGCCCGGCCGTCTTGTACTTTGACTTCAAGGCTTTTAAGGTGTTTACGGTGTAGGATGCGTTCTTTGACATAATTTCTATATCCGAGACCCGGAACAGACCATCGCCCCTGACCGCCAGGCGCACCATCTCAAGGCGGTCTCTGGCCGGGGACAGTTTCTCCCCGCCCTTGTGGGGAGGCTGTCCGGCCGGGATGAAGACCACCTGGTCCAATCCCAGCTTTTCCGCCGCCTGCCGGGCCACGATCAGGTGGCCAAGGTGGATGGGATCAAATGTCCCGCCGAATATTCCTATGCGCTTGGGTGTTGGCATTTGGTTTTCATCGAAAATTGCATGGAATTACATTTATAAGGAAACCAGGAATCGCAGGAATCAACCAGGATTCCTATTGTCATGAATTCCCATAAAATATATTACTTGACCCTGTCAATAACAAAATATTTTCCTGTCCTTCATGGTTTCCTTATAGTTTCGGTGTGTCCCGAGGGTTAGAAAACACTGCAAGAATGGCATGGCTTCCTTAGATGGTTCCTCCGCTACTTGCCTTGGCTGCTGTCGGCGGCGGCCGGGGTGCTGTCCGGCAAGGCAGGCTGGGCTTTTACCGCAGCCGGGATCTGGCCCAACAGTTTTTTGGCCTCCTGGGCCCAGCGGGTCTGGGGATACTGGGTCATCAGGTTTTCCAGGTATAATTTGGCCGGAGCGTAACGCTTCATTTTAAAATATATCCGCCCGGCGTCGAACTCCTTGTGGGCCAGCTTGTCCTCGATGTTGCCCTTAAGCTGGCGGGCTTCCGGGGCCCAGGTGGTGTCGGCCAGGTAGGTGAAATAGAGGTTCAGTGACTGTCCGGCCTTGACCGTGGTCTCGCTCTGGTCCAGGGCGTAGCCCGGCGAATCCTTGTAATAGCACAGGGCTACCTTGAACCGGGCCTCGTCGTCGTAGCGGCAGGGCGAGTAGGTGTTCAGGATCTGCTGAAACTCGGCGATGGCTCCGGGATAGTCGCGGGTCCTTAGATAACACTCGGCCAGGAAGTAGTTGGCGTCCAGAGCCAGCTTGCTGCCGGAGTAGTTGAAGACCACGGCCTTGAAATCATCCATGGCGTCCACGTATTTTTTGTTCTGGAAGAACTGCTGGCCCCGGGCGTAGTAGTCGTCGGCCTCCATTTTTTTCACCATCGCTTTTTTGCCCCCGCAGGAAACCAGGCTCAGTGATGCGATCACTAGAATAAGCGGCAATAAGTATTTTTTCATTTTGTCCTTTATGTATATTGGCTTTGTTTGGTTTTTTCTAACTTTTCCAACCTTTACAACTTTTACATCCTTTACCACATTTACTGCCGTTGCTTCATTGCGAACCTTCGTTACTGTCCCCATACGTTTCTATCCAGGCTCCGGTACTGGATGGCCTCGGAGATATGGGTGGCGTTGATGTCCTCCGCCCCGTCCAGGTCGGCGATGGTGCGCGAGACCTTAAGTATCCGGTCGTAGGCCCGGGCCGAAAAACCGAACTTGCTGATGGCCGCCCTTAAGAGTTCCTCGGAGCCGGAGTCTATCCCGCAGTGCTTGCGGATGTCCTTGGTCTGCATGTGGGCGTTGCAGTAGATGTGGCGCCGGCCCTGGTACCTTTCCAGCTGCATCTGCCGGGCTGTGTCCACCCGCTTCTGGATCACCGCCGAAGGCTCGCCCGGCTCCTTCTGGGACAGCTCCTGGTACTTAAGCGCCGGAACCTCGATGTGGATGTCGATCCGATCTAAAAGAGGCCCCGAGACCCGGGACAGGTACTTTTGGATGGACTGGGGGTTGCAGCTGCACTGGTGGCTGCTGTCGGTGTAATAGCCGCAGGGGCAGGGGTTCATGGCCGCGGCCAGCATGAAGGAGGCGGGAAAGGTCAGCGACATGGCGGCCCGGGAAATGGTGACCTTCCCGTCCTCCAGGGGCTGGCGCATCACCTCCAGCACATTCTTGTTGAACTCCGGCAGCTCGTCCAGGAACAACACCCCGTGATGGGCCAGCGAAACCTCGCCCGGCCGGGGATGGGCGCCTCCGCCGATCAAGCCGGCGTCGCTGATGGTGTGGTGGGGCGAGCGGAAGGGCCGGGTGGCCACCAGGGCGGTGTGGGGCGGCATCAGGCCGGCCACGCTGTGGATCTTGGTGGTCTCCAGGGCCTCGTCCAGGGACATCTTGGGCAGGATGGTGGGAAAGCGGCGGGCCAGCATGGTCTTGCCCGACCCCGGCGGCCCGATCATCAGGATATTGTGGC